>NZ_BAAJLT010000007.1:0-279500 GCF_057552975.1 Alteromonas sp. 5NW40-0090 | reverse complement strand
AATCATCTCTTATAAACAGCGTTTCCAATAAATTGCTTCAAATTACTGTATCTTAAATTTTAATACTAACCATCAATTTTTATAATGTGAGACATTTGTAATCGATTACAATTTTACTTTATTCAAACCTAAGGACTATAATAGCTGCTCAGATAATGGAGAAGTGAAAGCAAGAATGCCCACCATCAAAGATGTCGCCAACATTGCAGGAGTATCCGTTGCAACAGTCTCAAGGTATTTCAGTTCACCTGAAAAAGTGTCTCAGAAAAACACGCAAAAAGTGATGAAAGCGGTTGAGCAACTCAACTACAAGCCAAACCTTCTAGCTCGCAATTTTACTCAATCTCGTTCTTACTCCATATTGGTGTTGGCACCGTTAAGTAATCCTTTTCTCATGGACGTTATTAAAGGTATTCAAGAAGTTGCACGGGTCAAAGGCTACACCGTGTTATTGGTTGATAAACTTGAAGTACCGAGCGACGATGACAAGTATTACAGTATGCTGGAAACCCGCCTGGTTGAAGGTATTATTGATTTTAAAGCGCAAAAGCGCGACAAGAAAAAACAAGGTCAACGTTTAGAAAACATAGTGACGCTTTGTGATTATGTTGAAGATAGTGCCGCACCTGTAATTGCAGTGGATGATGTGGCGTCATCTGAAAAAATAGTAAGCTATTTGACTTCATTAGGTCACCGCCGCATAGCCTGTTTAAGCGGTTTAGACTTCATACAAGCTACAAGTTACCGTAAACAGGGCTATCAACAAGCACTGGAAAAGGCCGGCATTTCATATTGTGACAAGTTAGTTTTAAAGGGCGACTTCTCTTTCACTAGTGGTCAAAACGCGGCAAAGGAGTTGATCGCTATGCAGCCGCGTCCTACCGCTATTTTTTGCATGAGCGACAAGATGGCCATTGGCGTGATACAGGGGCTAAAAGTACAAGGTTTGAACGTGCCAGGCGATATATCGGTGGTAGGTTTTGACGATATTGAATTTGCACAGTATTCCGATCCCCCTCTCACAACTGTGAGACAACCGGCGAAGGAATTAGGCTCTAGTGCAATGCATAAACTATGCGATTTGATAGACAATAAATATGACCCTGACACAGCTTTACGCCCCTACTTTTTGCCCACCGATCTCATCGTAAGAGGCAGTACTGCACCGCTATTAGTCAAAGCAGATAAAGACCTCTAGATTACCTTGCTCTTACGTGTTTTGTGTCACTCCGTAACGCGGTCAGATACTCTCCTAATTACTAGAGTGAGACTTTCTATATTTTCCTGCGCTCATACCGACCATCTGTTTGAAGAAACGGCTAAAATAGCCAGGGTCTTTAAACCCTAGCGTATAGGCAATATCCACCACATTTTGCTTGGTGTATATCAACCGGCGTTTGGCCTCGCTTATCATACGTTCATGAATGATTGTTTTGGGCGAATGATTTAGCCTTGATTGACAAAGGCGGCTCAGTGTCGACACCGAAACATGGAGCATTTGGGCATACTGACTCACCGTTAAATGCTCTATGTAGTGCTGCTCTATCAAATGCTTAAAGCCTAGTAACACTTTTGCCTCTCTTCCTTGCTCAGTATCGTTCAACGCATCTAACTGCTGTTGACGTTTGACAGTAACGAGCAATAGCTGAACGAGCTGCCGCACTACCCAACTTTGTTTGGGTTCTGCGTAACTCAACTCTTCTCGCAGTAGGTCAATATAATTAATGAATCGCTTAATTTGTTGGTGATCTCGAAACGACAGCACTTTTGGTTGCTGCATCACGCCTAACACATCAATGCTATCACCCGAACTTGCCATCGCGTTCAGCAACTCTTCATTTACTGACACAACGTACCCGTTGATATTGGGCTCAAACACAAAACTGTGTACCACGCCTGTAGGAATAATAACCAGATAATCGCCACTAAGCTCGTATTTAGCATCATCTAGTTGAACTGTCACAGAGTCATTAAAAGTACAAATAATTTGAAAAAGCTTATCGTGTCTATGTGATTTTATCTTCCAGCCAAGCCCTTTACTTCTACTGGCAATATCCTCCACATGAACATTGCTATCATGCTTCTCTGAATAACTTTCACCATATAAATGGTAGAACGGGATAATATTAATATTGCACGTACCTGAAACAAGCTTATTCATTCAACATTAAATTAACATGATGAAAAAGTACAATAATTTGACAGATTGCTGCATTACTAGTTTCACTGTTCTAGCTGACTATTGAGCTTAACGTATTTCACATAGATGCAGACGCAATGAACATTAATACACAAGTAGCAATCATCGGCGCTGGTCCCTCAGGGCTTTTATTAGGTCAGCTTTTGGCTAAACACGGTATCGACAATGTGATCGTAGAGCGCGCAGCTCCTGAGTATATTCAAAAACGGATTAGGGCGGGCATACTTGAACAAGGCCTGGTGGATCTTCTGAAAGAAGCAGGCGTTAGTGACAGAATGCAAAAAGAAGGTCATGTGCACAATGGTTTCTGCGTTAGCTTTTACGGCACACGCTATCGACTCGATTTAAGCGCGTTGACGAACGGTAAAACAGTCATGTGCTACGGACAAACAGAGGTTACAAGAGACTTGATGGCTGCGCGTAAGGAAAAGGAGTTAGTGACGTATTACAGTGCTTCGAATGTTTGTTTACACGATATTGAAAGCGATTCCCCATCAGTGACATTTGAGCACGAAGGCAAAAAAGTGACAATTGTAAGTGACTTCATTGCTGGGTGTGATGGATTTCACGGCGTGTCGCGTAAAACGATACCTGAAAACAAACGAGAAGAGTTTGAGCGTATTTATCCCTTTGGTTGGCTCGGAGTATTGAGTAATACGCCACCTGTTAGCGACGAACTCGTTTACTGCAAAACTGAACGAGGGTTCGCGCTAGCCAGTCAGCGTTCAGCCACCCGCTCTCGGTATTATTTGCAAGTCCCTCTTACTGATTCTGTTGAAGAATGGAGCGATGACAAGTTTTGGAACGAGCTTAAAAAACGTTTGCCACAAGATTTAGCTGAACAGCTAGTTACCGGCGACAGCATCGAAAAGAGCATCGCACCACTGCGCAGTTTTGTGTGTGAACCCATGCAGTTGGGTAAATTATTTCTTGTCGGTGACGCAGCGCATATTGTTCCACCTACCGGTGCAAAAGGCCTTAATCTAGCCGCTTCAGACGTATCTATTCTCTCAAAACTACTTTACAAACATTACGTTGAACAAGACGAGAAGGCGACAAGCAGGTATTCAACATTGGCACTTAGTAGAGTGTGGCAAACAGAACGTTTTTCGTGGTGGATGAGCAATATGCTTCACGACTTTAACGATGAAACCAGTAACGGCAATAATTTAGATTCAAAAACATTCGAGCGCTTTATGCAGTCTGAACTAGACTTCTACCTAAATGATCGAGCAGGACAAGAGGTGATTGCGACGCAGTATGTCGGTCTTCCCTACCCTCAAGTATAGCTTTTCTCGTCAAATGATGTGGGGCTGTTATTATAATTAAGCGCTACCCTACCCGCCGGAAGCATATCTCGCACGCTGCCTGCAGCGCAGTACTTTACCGTTGAGCAGTCTGTCGATGTGTATCGGACAAGACTTTGCGACATAAGCTAATTTATGCGCGCCTTAAATGAGTACACCGCCGGTCAGACGAATAAAAGAGACCGGTGCACAGGGCGTTTTGGGAAGGGCGCTTTAAGTCATAGGCGAGCCCGGTTTGCTGCGTCGATAATTTGGCTCACGGTTTAACAGTAAGCAAACTTGAGACGGGGCGGCGGACTGATTAGTAGGTGATAAATAACAAGCGGTGCGCTTTGCCTTATTATTTCTGCAAAAAATTTAGTCCTACTGCAACGTAAAGCCATTTACTGGCTGCGGCGAACCACTTTGGACTGCTCGGGGGAGGCGCTGCGTTTCACGTATTTCAGTGCTGCCTGAGCATGTTCTTTCATCAGATTTTCCGCTCTGGCCCCCTGTCCGGCTAGCATGGCCTCAACAATCGCATGGTGCTGCTGATGCGCATATCCTAAGCGTTGAAATTCTTTGTTGGTATTGGTTGGGTCATAAACCAGAGCGCTTACTGATGCCATAGGTAAATGTGCATTTAATGCCAACGCTGAAGCAATCGAGGTATTGGCACTGATGTGCACAATACATTCGTGAAAGCGGCGGTTCATGTCTACGTACTGTTGAACATCAGACTCACTAAGTGAGCCATCGGCAAAAATTGCGTCACCTTGTGCCAGGCACGCCAGCAATTCAGCTTGATGTTCTTTGCTGATACCGCGCTCTGTAGCCAGCCTGGCAGCCAAACCTTCCAGCACGCCTCGTACTTCTACTGAATCGCTAACAGCATGCTGGGTTACCTTGCGTACCTGATAGCCGCGGCGCGGCAGTCGTTCTAAGAACCCTTCCTGCTCAAGCGCTCGAAACGCGATGCGAATCGGGGTGCGTGATACGCCAAGCGATTCTGCCACCGGAATTTCGGCCAGCCGGGCACCTCCGGCATATTCACCAGAGATAATTTTGTTACGAATAATGCTTGATACCGCGTCTTTGTTTTTCATGTTTTTGATAGCGTTTAAATACTGGTTTTATTCTGGCTGGCAAACAAATGTAATGCAACCCAAATTGCTCGGTTGCTTGCCTGAGCAGATTTAATTATGCACAAAATACTTGCAAAGACATACAAATTGGATCCAATATAATGTTAATAAGCCGTTAAACATCTATTAAAGCCCTTTTTTTGGATTTAATTAAACCAACAGAACATGAGTAATATTTATGTCTACATTTGCTAAAAACCACTGGTATGTGGCGGCGTCCGCCGACGAGATTGGCCCCGCCGCAGTACTGGGCCGGACAATCTGTAACATCGACATCGCATTTTTTCGCGATGACCAGAATGTTGTTCAGGCAGTCGAAGATTTTTGTCCCCATCGCGGTGCGCCCTTATCGCTGGGCTACGTGGAAGATGGCCAACTGGTGTGCGGCTATCATGGGCTGCGCATGGGCGGTGAAGGCAAAACACTGTCGATGCCAAATCAGCGCGTCGGCCATTTTCCGTGCATTCACAGCATTCCTGTTATAGAAAAATATGGCTTTATCTGGATTTGGCCCGGCGATAAGGCACTGGCCGACCCGCAACGATTACCGACCCTGTCATGGGCCGACAACTCGCAGTGGGCATACGGCGGCGGACTGTATGAAATTGAGTGCGATTACCGTCTGATGATTGATAACCTGATGGACCTTACCCACGAGACCTATGTGCATGCCAGCAGCATCGGGCAAAAAGAAATTGACGAAGCCCCGGTTAAAACATCAATGGATGGCGAACAGGTGGTAACCAGCCGGTTTATGGAAGGAATTAAAGCTCCGCCTTTCTGGCAAGCAGCGTTGCAGGCAAACGATTTGGATCCAAACCAGTTAATCGACCGCTGGCAAATTTGCCGTTTCGACCTTCCCAGCCATGTCATGATTGAAGTAGGCGTAGCGGTAGCAGGAAAAGGAGGTTATGAGGCACCACCACAGCAGAGGGCCGGCAGCATTGTAGTTGATTTCATAACGCCACGTACCGATACATCGATTTGGTATTTTTGGGGTATGGCCCGTGATTTTAAAGTTGATGATGAGCAACTTACCGACACTATCCGCCAGGGTCAGGGCGCTATATTTGCAGAAGATCAGGACATTCTGGAACGCCAGCAGCGAAATCTAAGCCACTTTCCTGAGCGAGAGCTGTTGAAACTGGACATTGATTCAGGTGGCGTGCAGGCACGCAGAATGATTGCCCGGGCAATTCAGCGAGAACGCACTCAAAAATTACAACAAGCGGCGGGATAACATTATGATTGACGTGATCATTACAGACAAAAAGCTGCTAACCCCTAAGGTGTGCCAACTTAGGCTGGAGCAACTGACTGGGGACCCGTTGCCCCAGTTTCAGGCCGGTGCACATATCGATATACACCTGCCACAGGGTAAAATTCGACAGTATTCTTTATGCGGTGATAGCAGCGCCAGTTTTTATGAAATAGCTGTGCAAAGAGAATCCTCGGGGCTAGGCGGCTCAACCTATATTCACGATACGCTGGCGGTTGGTCAGGTGCTCAGGATCAGCCAGCCACGCAATTTGTTTGCACTTAATGATGGTCAGGAGCCGTGTTTACTTTTTGCGGCAGGTATCGGGATCACACCAATAGTAAGTATGGCGCAGGCATGTGCTAAGGCAGGACGCCCCTATCAGGTTTTTTATACAAGCGAAAAAGATACCGATTTAATTTTTACCTCTCGGCTCGGCCCGATGAGCAATGTGCATATCCATACCAAAGCAGGGTTTGGAAATCAGCGCCTGGATATTCCTGCTTGCTTCCTAGGCGCTGCGCCTAATGCGCACATCTATGTATGCGGCCCAGCCGGGTTTATGGATGCAGTTACCGCGGCGGCTGACATCGCAGGATTTCCGCCTCAACAACTGCATCAGGAGTATTTTAATGCCGACCACATCAATACAATGTCTGACACCTCGTTTGATATAAAAATCGCCAGCTCAGGACAAATTTTTACCGTGGACGCCCAATCAAGTGCGCTGGCAACCCTGGAAGAAAACGGCGTATTTATACCCGCATCATGCGAAAAAGGTATCTGCGGCACCTGTGTGGTGGGCCTGGTTGAAGGTGAGGCTGAACACCGAGATGTATTTCTAAGCGATACAGAAAAGGCATCAATGACTCTCTTTACGCCTTGTTGCTCCCGCGCCAAAAGCGGCATACTCACGCTGGATATATAAACTTACCTTTTTACCTAGCCAGTACTTGCTCGTTTATATCAGGCAGTGAGTACAGGCCGTGTATCAAAAGGTAAACATTAAAGTTTCCCGTTGGCTAGTTACCTCCTATCCATCAGGTCCTAAGACAAAGAACTCTGAGTTTGTTGCTGTTATCGCGTTAGTCGTACTTGCGAGCAAAGTATCGAGTTGGCTTGAGGTTTCACAACGGCCACCCTAGCCTTTACAGCAGAGTGACCTACAAATTGCGCAGGGTTTGCTAGAAACTCTTCTGGAGTTCTTACCTCATCATTGAAACAACATGCTTTGTCTTCTGGGTTTCTAGTCCGAGAGCCCAACGCTTCGATTCAAACCTGGAGTGGAAAGAGCAGGAAAAGAGATGATTGCGACGCAGTATGTCGGCCTTCCCTACTCTCATGTCTAGCTTTTCTCCTCAAATGATGTGGGGCTGTTGACATAATTAAGCGCTACCCCACCCGCAGGTATCATATGGCCGGTGAATGCGTTAACTAAAACTCTTCGGTATCAATTTCTAGCTGTGTCGCCTGTGGGTATCGAGGCCCGCTGATTTTTTGCGGTGCGAACCTATCGGCTATCACTTGCAGCTGGAAAGCACTTAGTCTTATTTTTTGCGCTGCCACATTATCCTTTAAATGGCTAAGATTTGTCGTGCCGGGAATAGCATGTATGCATTCGTGCTGCTGCAGTACCCATGCAAGCGCCACTTGCGCTTTGGTACATTGAAGCTCATTGGCCATCTCATCTATCACACTCAGTAATTGATAATTAGTCGGCAAATGCTCGGCTTGGAAACGCGGCATCCCCTTTCGAATATCGCCATCGGTAAAGGCACCACTATCAGCAATGTCTCCCGATAGAAAACCGCGCGCAAGGGGTGAAAAGGCAACCAGCGCAATATCAAGCTCACGACACTTGTCTAAAACCGCAATTTCAACATTTCTGCTCCATAACGAGTACTCAGATTGAACAGCCGCTATAGCATGAACCTCGTGGGCTTTTTGAATAGTAGTGGCAGAAACCTCAGACAAACCAATTGCCTTTATTTTACCCTCTTCCACCATACGCGAAAGCGCGCCAACGCTCTCTTCAATAGGCACCGAGCGGTCCCAGCGATGCAGATAATAAAGGTCTAGTACATCGGTCTGTAAATGACGCAGCGACTGCTCAATGGTCGCTCTTAGCGTTTGTGGCCTGCCGTCAATAACGCGTTTACCATCCACGCCTGTCATGCCGCATTTACTGGCTAAAAACACATTCTGACGCTTACCTTTGAGCGCTTTTCCAAGCAACTGCTCATTTTTTCCAAACCCGTATAGCGCTGCGGTATCAAGGTGAGTAACGCCCAAGTCTAATGCACTGTGTAATAGTGCAATAGACTCGGCTTCTGAAGGAGGAGTACCGTAGGCATGGCTTAAGTTCATACAACCTAATCCAATGGCGGGTATCTCACAGCCCGCTAATTTACGGTTTTCCATATTCTCTCCTCTTTTTCAGTGTTTTATTTTTTATGGGTTCTTGTAAGAAAGAACGTGCGAATAAACGTTAGCTTTCCAACTGCTGTTCAAGTTGATGTAAAACCTGATAGCAGTTTAGTACTTGCGCCACACTCGAATTAGGCTCACGGCCATCTTTAATTGCAGAGAAAAACTCGCGATCCTGAAGTTCAATACCATTCATTGATACGTCAACACCCGATACATCAATGGGCTCTTCTTTACCATTAACCAAGTCGTCATAGCGCGCGATATAGGTGCCATTGTCGCATATGTAACGGAAGAATGTGCCTAACGGGCCATCGTTGTTAAAAGACAGAGACAGCGTACAAATAGCACCGTTTTCAGCCTGAAGCTGAATAGACATATCCAGTGCTATACCCAACTCTGGGTGAATAGGCCCTTGGATAGCGTTTGCTTTCACTATCTTGCTACCCGCTTGGTAGGCAAACAGATCTACGGTGTGAGCAGCGTGGTGCCATAGCAGGTGATCGGTCCACGAACGGGCCTCTCCCTTTGCGTTAATGTTCTTGCGGCGAAAGAAATACGTTTGAACGTCCATTTGCTGAATGTTCAATTCACCTTTGTTAATACGTTTATTTATCCACTGATGTGAAGGATTGAAGCGGCGCGTATGGCCTACCATACAAATAAGGCCGGTCTCTTTTTGCACATCAAGCACGGCTTGAGCGTCTTTCCAACTGTCACTTAATGGAATTTCCACCTGCACATGTTTACCCGCTTTCATGCACTGAATCGATTGCTCAGCGTGTTGTTGCGTAGGGGTACACAAAATAACCGCGTCAGCCTCTAGCTTAAGTGCGTCTTCTAAGCTGGTGAACACATTTGGAATGCCGTATTCATTGGCTACCGCTTGGGTGTTTTCAAGTCTACGCCCAACCAGTCCGACAACTTCGACATCATCGATATTTTTAATGCCGTCTAAGTGCTTTATACCAAAGGCACCGGGGCCAGCTACGATAACTTTCATAATTATCCCTCTTCTTCAACATTCTCTAACACAAGATGACCTACTGCCGTATTAGACGCAGGAACGTGATAAAAACGCTTTTTAAGCTCAACGTTTTTATTTAAAGCGCCTCTCATCACTAGCCACATCACCAGTTCAATACCCTCAGAGCCGGCTTGCTCCACATACTTAATATGTTCAAGCTTGGCGAGCTCATCGGCGTCATCAACAATTTTATCTAAAAAGGCATTATCAAATTCTTTATTAATTAAGCCCGCACGCGGCCCTTGCAGCTGATGACTCATGCCGCCCGTGCCCCAAATCTGGACATTTAAGTCTTCATCAAAGCTCTCGACGGCTTTGCGAATCGCTTTTCCTAGCTGGTAACAGCGGTTACCCGATGGCACCGGATAAAGCACCACGTTCACAGCAATAGGAATGACTTTGCAAGGCCAATTCTCTGGCTCACCGAAAACCAATGAAAGCGGCACCGTAAGCCCGTGGTCGACGTCCATGGTGTTTACAACAGTAAGGTCAAAATCATCTTGAATGACAGAGTGCGCAATGTGCGAGGCAAGGGCCGGATGGCCTTTTACGTTCGGCACAGGGCGTGGGCCCCACCCCTCATCCGCGGGCTTAAACTCTTCACCGGTGGCGATAGCAAAGGTGGGCACAAAATTCGCGTCGAATGCACTGGCGTGATCGTTGTATACCAAAACCACCACATCAGGCTTTTGCTCTTTAACCCATTGTTTAACGTATTCATAGCCTTCAAAAACTGGCTGCCAGTAGGCCTCCGTCGTTTTTTTATTATCGATTGCTGCGCCTATCGCGGGTACGTGAGACGTTGCTATTCCTGCACTAATCTTGGCCATTTTCAGCGCCCTCCATATTCAGCGGGCTGTTAACGTTACGCCCACCATCTAGCATCATTTGTGCGTAATCTTGTTGACTCATGCCGGTCATGGTGGCGGCAGCAAACTGAAAACTGAGCCCGTCGCTAGAAAAGATTTTGGCGAGAAAATAAATATTGCCGCCCGTCTTCATCATTGCGTTGTAATCTCTTGCTAGTACCGCTTGCTTTTGCTCTTCCGTCATTGGCCACTCGTCAAGGTAGGCGCTCTCATCGGCCTTAAACTTTTCGCGGTTAGGCGCTTTCATTAACGACATGCAAAATTGATTCAAATGGAAGCCTTTGCTCGCCATATCTGCATCAAAAATGGTGGTGCCGGGTATATTTTTGTAGGGTTTATCTAAAGACATAGTGTTTCCTTAGTCGCTCCAATATAGGCGCATTGGGTTCGCCACCAATAGCTTGTGCTGCAGTTCTTCGGTTACCGCAATATGCGGAATAATATCCACGAGTTGCCCATCATCAGGCATGTGATTCTTCATATTCGGATGCGGCCAGTCAGTACCCCACAACACTCTATCAGGGAAGCTTTCCACAACTTTGCGCGCAAAAGGAACAACATCGCGGTAGTCTTCTGAAGGGCCTAGCAGCGACAGTCGCTCAGGGCAGCTTACCTTAGACCAGAAGTTTTTATTTTCTGAAAGCAACTTTAAAAACAGGCCGAAGTCTTCGCCGTCTACCGGCTTACAGACATCGGGACGCCCCATGTGGTCGACAACGACGGTTGTGGGCAGGCGGGTGAAAAAGTCATACAGTTCAGGCAAATCTTGTGCTTCAAAATAAATAACAATATGCCAACCTAAATCTTTAATACGATTGGCTATGGCTTCCAGAGAATCAAACGGCAATGCATCAACCAGGCGTTTAACGAAGTTGAATCTGACACCGCGCACCCCGGCATTGTGTAATTCACGCAATTCCTCGTCGGTGATATCCTGCGTTATGGTTGCAACGCCTCTTGCCATATCGCCAGAAGCATTGAGTGCATCTACCAAAGCGCGATTATCCGCCCCGTGGCACGTCGCTTGAACAATGACATTGCGACTAAAACCTAAATGGTCTCGCAATGCCCAAAGCTGGTCTTTCGATGCATCACAAGGCGTGTATTTCCGCTGAGGAGCAAAAGGAAATTGGTCGCCCGGCCCAAAAACATGGCAATGAGCATCCACGGCACCGTCGGGTACAGCGAAAGATGGCTTACGTGGCGCAGGATGCCAATCTAGCCAATCGGCGTCTTTTGTAAACTGACTCATAATCCTAAACTCTTTAAGCGTTTGTCTAAACCTGGGTAAACCCGTCGCGCGTTTTCACTGTACACCTTTCTTCTATCAGATTCAGATAAATCAAGGGCATCAACATAGCGCTTGGTATCATCAAAGTAGTTACCTGTTTGTGGGTCGATACCGCGAACGGCGCCGATCATTTCAGAGCCAAACAGAATATTTTTGATATCAATCACATCGAACAACAAATCGATACCGGGCTGGTGATAAACACACGTATCAAAGTAAACATTTTTCATGACATGTTCATTCAGTGGTGGCTGTTTTAACATATCGGCTAAACCGCGATAACGCCCCCAGTGATAAGGCACGGCACCACCGCCATGTGGAATAATAAAACGTAAATCAGGGAAGTCTTTAAATAAGTTGCCCTGCAAAAATTGCATAAACGCAGTGGTGTCGGCATTCATATAGTGCGCGCCCGTTGCGTGAAAATTAGGGTTGCACGAGCCCGACACGTGGATCATTGCCGGCACATCTAGCTCAACCATTTTCTCATAGAAGGGGTACCAGCTTTTGTCAGTCAGTGGCGCAGAATTCCAGTGGCCTCCTGAAGGATCGGGGTTGAGATTACAACCAACGAATCCGAGTTCTTTTACGCAACGCTCAAGTTCCTCAATAGAATTTTCAATAGGAACCCCTACCGATTGAGGTAGCTGGCACACGCCGATGAACTTTTTAGGGTATAACTGTACCACGCGGTGGATTAAGTCGTTACAAGCTCGAGTCCACTGTTTCGACACTGCTTCATCACCAATATGATGGGCCATTGCCGAGGCACGAGGAGAAAAGATGGTCATATCAAGCCCCCTCGCCTCTAACAGCTTTAACTGATTTTTTTCGATGCTCTCTCGAATTTGATCATCGCTTATAAAAGGGACCTCCGGAAGGGTTTTGCCCGCTTTGTAAGCTTCAATCTGCGCTTCCCTAAAAAGTTGAAGCGGCTCAGGAGCTGTAGTGTAGTGGCCGTGACAATCGATAATCATAAAAATTCCTGTTTAACTGAGTAAACGCTTACTCGCAGTCGGCAAATGCTTCACCGCGCATAAGTAAACGAGCGGTTCGCAATAGCGCTGCTCGGTTTACAACAAATTCAGACAAACTCGTGCTATGCGTAATATCCATCTCAACACTGAATTGCCCCGTAGGATGCTCAACGTCAACAACGACAGTTCCGTCGCCAAACGTCTGTTGAAGAAGGGTGTTTGCTACGGTGCCCTGTAACACACACGCCGTTGCTACACTCACCGAGCCTAGCACGCCGATTGCGTCGTGCACTCGATGGGGAATAAAGGTTCGAGTGTTGATTAATCCACCCGCATTGGGGCGAGACACCAGGCTCATTTTAGGAACGGTTTTCTTTGAAACGTCACCTAAATTCATCATTTGCCCAGCGTGTAATCTTATTGACTCTATGCGCTTGCAAAGCGCGGTGTTACTTTCTAGTTCATTGGGTAATTCGTTACCGCTGAGCCCAAAGTCTTGCGCATTGAGCAACACAACGGGCATGCCGTTGTCGATGCAGGTCACTTCCACACCTAATATGGTGTCAACCGCATTGCCCGTTGGGAAGAGCGCACCGCAGCTAGAGCCGGCGATGTCTAAGAAGTTGATAAGCACAGGGGCACTGGCTGAAGGCACGCCGTCAATGGTAGCGTTGCCCTGATAGTTAACTTTTCCTTCGGATAACTGTACTCGCGCAACAGCATCTGAACCGGTGTTAACCATATGGATACGAACATCTGCGTAAGCATCTAATGTCTCAACCTGCACTAGACCTTTTTCTATAGCAAAGGGGCCCACGCCCGCTAGAATGTTGCCGCAATTTTGCGCATCACTAACCTGTGCTTTATCCACCGTGACCTGTAAAAATAAGTAGTCAACATCCGTGTTTTCACGGGAAGAACGACTCACAATTGCCACTTTACTGGTTAATGGATGTGCACCGCCTAAACCATCAATTTGACGCGCATCGGGCGAGCCCATAAGCTTTAGCAATAGTGCATTTCGCGCTTCTACATCGTCAGGCAAGTCATCTTTGAGAAAATATAACCCTTTAGATGTACCGCCTCGCATTAGGTAACAAGGAACTGAGGTCAGCATTTAATTTTGCTCGTCGTATTTTACGTAGCGAAGCCCTTTTGCAGCGAGCCTTTCTCGAAAGTTATAGACATCAAGGCCAAGCTCGCCATTTTCAAAACGAACACGTTTTGCATCTTCATTCGCGATGCGGGCGTTCATTTTTTCTAACACGGTTTCCGTTTCATTTCGTGCAACCACAACAACACCGTCGTCATCAGCAACAATGAGATCGCCTGGGCAGATGTAGGCACCTGCACAGGTTACAGGCACATTGACATTGGCAATCGTTTCTTTCACCGTGCCCTGAGCAAAAACGGCTTTTGACCACACGGGAAACTGCATTTCAGTAAGTGTTGCAATGTCTCTTACACCACCATCAATAATTAGCCCCAATACGCCTCTTGCTTTTAATGAGGTCGCCAACAGATCGCCAAAATAACCATCAATACACGGGCTTGTTGGTTTAACCACTAAAACATCACCTGGCTGACATTGTTCGACAGCAACATGAATCATCCAGTTGTCCCCTGGCGCCACCTCACAGGTAACCGCAGGGCCTGCAATTTTGGCAGGACGATAGATAGGGCGCATATATTCAGCCAACAGCCCTTTCCTTCCCTGTGCCTCGTGGACAGTGGCCACTTCAGCGCCTTGATACTGCTTCACAATGTCTTGTGATGGTCTTGGAATGTCTGTCACACAAATTGGCATAAAAGCTCCTCACGGTTGGTATAAATTCAGTGTGCAACAAATTAGTGAATTAAACCGTTTAGAAAAGTGACATTTGCCATTAGTTTTTTCTATAATGCTAAAAAACAAAGTGCTGGAAAATTTATGCAGCTGAATCTGAGACATCTCCTTAGCGCCATTGAAATTAATGCCCAGGGCACGTTAACAGCCGCTGCTGAGAAAATGCATCTGTCTCAGTCTGCGCTCACGCAGGGCATTAATAAACTCGAAAACGAACTGGGGCAGCAGCTATTCAACCGCTCAAGTACAGGGATGTTTGCCACGCCTGTGGGCACGCGCTTTTTAACACGAGCAAATAGGGCCTTTGACTACTTATTTGAATTTGCATCCACGCTTTATGCAACCGACAAACGCAAGCGTCAATCCTTTGTGAGGTCGATTACCAGTAGACAGTTAAATGCATTTGTTAAAGTAGCAGAGTCCCATAGCTATACCATTGCTGCCGCACGATTAGGGCTGAGCCAGCCTACGCTGCATAAATCGATTAAAAATTTAGAAAACCTGTGTGAACAACCCTTATTCCACCGTTCTCCAGCAGGGGTAGAGCCGACATGGCGAGCTCGCCAGCTAAGACGTTTTGCCAACCTTTTTATTGCCGAAATACATCAAGGGTTAGAAGAGTTGGCAGAAGCCGACGGTCGTATGGATGGGACAATAAAAATAGGCAGCTTGCCACTATCAACCGCCGCTATTGTGCCAAAATCCGTTCTGAAACTTCTTGAAAGATATCCTTTAGCTCGCACGACTATTGTTGATGGGCCTTACGATGAACAACTTAATGCGCTATTAAATGGTCACTTAGATGTCATTGTGGGCGCACTTCGCCATCCTGCCCCTCACGCTGACATCACTCAGCACAAGTTGTTTGACGACCCTTTGAGTCTTGTAGTGAAAGCGGGCCATCCCCTTGCCGATGTAAAACAACTAACCGATAACACCCTTCAACAATTGAAATGGGTGGTGCCGAGCAGAGGGGTCCCATCAAGACAAGTGTTTGACGATATATTCAAAAGCCGAGGACTTAACGCCCCCAAAGACATCATTGAATGCAGCGCTCTTGCTGCTATCAGGGGTATTTTGCTAAACAGTGAACGGGCGTCTTTACTGCCTGCCAAGCAGGTAGAGGTCGAAGTTTCTTGCGGGTTACTCGCCGTTTGCCCAGCAATTATTCACGAAAGCAGACGTGAAATAGGCCTAACGGTTCGCAAAAACTGGCAACCCACTGAGGTTCAAAAAGCGTTTTTGCGAATCATTGAAAAAGACTTCTTGATGTGAAAATACAACGCCATTGTCTTTAACAAAAATTTCGCGCTTTTTGATGACATGTAAAAAATCACATTATTCGGTAATAGTAACCTGTTTAAATCTATAGCCTGCCTCGTATTACCATTTATCAGCTTCACAGATAGCTACCATGAAAATCATCGACTAGTGACACAAGCACAGTTTAGTTATGCTTTTTTTCCCATGTCTTGCATATACAAGATGAAATATGTGTTTAACGGAAAAATATAATGACTGATATCGTTCTCTACATGTCCCCTGGAAGTTGCGCCAAAGTCACCAGTATTGTGCTGGAAGAGTTGGAACTCAGCTTTAAGACTGAAGTGGTTCGCTTTATGAAAGGTGAGCACAAATCTCCAGCATTTAAACAAAAAAATCCAACGGGAAAGGTGCCGGCACTGATTTATGGAGACCAAGCGCTTAGTGAAAATGTAGCTATCATTTCATTCTTAAACCAAGTGCATGGCAAATTACTTCCACAATCACAGAATGCCATGGAACAAGCAAAGCAGCTTGCCGACCTGTGCTTTTGCTCATCAACGCTACACCCACTCGTTACCCGTATCAGAATGCCCAGCTTTTTTGCCGGTGAAGACAATGCTAGAACGGTTCAAGATATTGCCATTAACGCCATGGACGAGTTTTTTGGTCTTATAGATAAACGACTAGATGAAAAGCAGTGGTGGTATGGTGATGAATGGTCGGCTATGGATGCGTATTTATACTGGTGTTTTTGGCGTGTTGAAGGAGCGGGTTATCATGTCGACAAGTTCCCTAATTACTGCGACCACGCCAGACGAATGGAGCAGCGCCCCGCGGTGCAACGAGCAATAGCCAGAGATAACGAAGCCAGCAAAATACTCGAAAGCGAAGGACTGTTATTTAAGCCAAAGAACCTTTCTAAATAAAATAGCGTGTCTCGATAATATAGCCTGTCTAGGTAACATAGCTTGTCTAGATACGATAGCCGTTTTCGACCAGTAGGTGTCGCAGAAAAATAGCTAACGTTGGCTTTTAAGGAATGATGAGACGTTAAAAAAGCCGCCCATATTGTCTTTAATAAGACATGGGCGGCTTTCGCTATGATAAAAAAACCAGCTTATTTACCGATAGGAAATCTGTCTAAGTCTTTAGCCAGTGTTATATCACCGACGTAATGCTCAGCCACTGCACTTGTGTACTTTTGATAATGCTCTGGTTTGAGTAAAGCAGGAGACATATGCGTAACCACCAGCTTTTTAACATTGGCTTGCGTTGCCATTTCGCCCACTTGTAGCGGAGTAACATGATGATTAGATAAGTGTTTACGCATACCCAAGGCTACTTTTTCAGGCATATTGGGGTTAGCTTTAACCACGAGATCAATGGTGTGGTCAATATCCATCATTTCGCTGACCAACAAATCTGCATTTTTTGCCAATGCTATAAGCGCCTTACTTTCACCTGTGTCACCGGTATAAACGACTGAGGTTCCGTCAACATCAAACTTGTAAGAAAGTGCGATGTACTTCTCCCACTCTTCGCTATTTTCTGGCCAGCTATAATGCGTGTTTCGTATGGCAGTGACGGAAAAATCTTCAAGCGTTACTGTGTCGCCATCGCCCAACTCCACCACATTAACATTAGTACTTGCTGGTTTACCCACCTGACCGGGAACACCATAACCACCTTCGGTGCCGATACGCATGAATTGAAAGATACCCTCCACAGTGGCTTTCGTTCCAGGTGGACCGTAAACAGTTAAATCGCTGAACGTATTGGTTTGCCAACGCAGTCCTAATATTGCCGGAAGACCGCCTGTGTGATCAAAATGCAAATGGCTTATGAAAACCGCTTTAACCCCTTTTAGACTTAGACCAGCCTTGGCGAGTTGCCCTGCTGTGCCGTCGCCAGCATCAACAACATAGGTATTACCATTAACAATCATGGCATTAGCGGGTTGTGAATTAACAGCGTTAGGAATAGGGCCAGCCATAGTACCAAGCGTGATCCATTCATTTTTAGGTTCGTTGGCACAACCCTGTGAGGAAATAAAGAGACTTGAAAGAACAACCAAAGCCATGGTTTTGACGCTACGTTTCATCATATGTTACTGCTCCTGTAAATTTACCAAATGTTCATCTTCGACGATAAAAGCAGTAAAGTAATGAGTAGCTGCTTTTTAAGATATAGACCATCTAGTATTCGTTAATTCGTTATGGCGTTTGCTTCTGTAACTTTTTCAACTTAGAAGAGAACGTCTACTAACCGAGAACTCTAGCCTATTATCAGGATAACCATTGAGCAATTCGATTTTTCAGATACATTCCATTAATAATAAAGATACATAAAGTTTACAGGTATTTAGCAAACCACTACCCGCGAGTAGAGAATGGGTGGAGATGAGGTTTGAAGTATGGCGTATTAGAAACCGGTTAATTCATGATTCCATGCCAACCTATCAGTTTGATCGATACATTAAATCAGATAAATCCACTATCGCCTGCATACCAGATGTTAGAATATCTTTAATAAGTATTATTACGGGTGTTAATAGCAAGTAAACGTTAGGCGCTTCGGCATATAAGGTCAATACTTCACTCTGACGTTTCCTAACTTCGCTATTAACACCACCAAATGGAAATCTGCAGAATGAATAGCAACGTAATTCACTCCCCTGTTAATGAGGCACACGCCAGTTTGGCGTCGACCAAACACGGTATCATCCTAATACTAGCGTCAATTATGCCGGCGATGGCTATCATCTCTTTAGTACCAGTATTGCCTCTGTTATTAGAAGAGTTTGGTGAGGTACAGGGTTCACAATTCCTCGTGCCTATCGCTATGACCATCCCCGCGCTTTGTGTGGCTATATTTTCACCTTTTGCAGGATGGATTTCGGATAAATTCGGTAGAAAGCCCGTATTGATATCATCACTTGTGATTTATGCCATTATCGGAGTAGTGCCGTTTTTCTTGCAAAACCTGTTTCAAATCATTGCCGCGAGAGTGGTACTTGGCATTGCTGAAGCAGCCATTATGACTGTCGCAACAGCGCTGATCGCAGATTACTTTACCGGCAAACAAAGACAGCGTTGGGTGTCTATTCAAATCGCTACCGTGAGTTTAAGTGCCATTGCATTAATTGCCGTTGGTGGTCTACTTGGTGAATTCTTAGGTTCACGCGGCCCATTTTTACTGTATTTAGTCGCCTTACCTATCGCGCTTTTTTCCGCAATTTTATTGTTTGAACCGTCTCAACGGGCGCAAGAAGGAAATTCCGCTTTACCATTACCATGGGCGCGTATCTTACCTCTGCTTTTAATCACGCTCTTTGTCGGCATCGTTTTTTACACCGTTATTGTTAAGCTTGGTGAAATACTGGCTTTGACCAGCGCGGTCTCTCCTGCAATTATTGGTGGTATCGGTGCGGCAGTAAATATTGGCGTAGCGGCGGGTTCAATGTCATTTCGCCGCTTTAAAGGGGCGTCAGCACCTAAGCTCATTTCACTTGGATTAGGCTTGTCTACTGTTGGCTATTTGTTGGCATCGCTATCAATCAGTTTATTGGTCACTAGCGCTGGCGCCATTATTACGTGTTTCGGCTCTGGTTTACTCTTACCCACTATGCTCAATTGGGTGTTGAAAGAACTTCCAGAAAATGTAAGAGGGCGAGGCACAGGTCTATGGACAGGTGCATTCTTTTTAGGTCAGTTTTCTGCGCCCATTGCCATTGCAGCATTGCAAGCGAACTTGGGTGGTCTGGAGACTGTGTTAATGCTTATGGCAGGCTTCTGTGCTGCTGGGGTAGTATTTGCGCTAACTAAAGTAAAAGGCGCAAGTAGCTTAGTAAGTGAATAACTGACTATCAAGTTTCCCTGAGCGAAGGGAGGAATAGGGTGACCTTTCCTCCCTTTTCTTTGGCTACTTTTGCCCTGCTCTATCTTCCTACCACCGCTGAATTCGCACCATCGCTTAACAATAACGTTGAGTCATATAAAGCCGGCCTCTTTAAACGCAATTACCATGAAGTAGCTGTTGTAACTGCTTCGGATAACCGCTTCGTGGCGTACCATAAGTTTGTTGGTGATTGTTTGAGTTTGTGTTTGAGTTTGTGTTTGAAGCACGTAAGCATCACCGGGCTATGGCACCTCGAATGGGCATCTCGAATGGATACCTTGAATGGACATCCATAGAAAACGTCTACGCTGGTGTGTCACTGTATATTTCAACTAGCGCTACATTACGTAATTAACTTCAATTTTGAATGAGAAGTAGTGAACGAGTAACGGTGAATGGTGAACGTATATAGAGACCATAAAAAAACGTTCGTAGTACTTAACTACCACGAACGTTTCAAAAGTAATGTTTAGGGAGGAATGTTGTTTATTTAGCGCTAGTAAATAGCAGTTTTATTAAATAGGTTTCGCCAGCGCCATCATGCTTTCTCGCATGATGTTGGTGTGCTCTTCCTTGTCGCCACCCTCAATTTCAATTTGCGCTAAACGGCCAGAGTTTTCTACAACCAGTTTGCAACGTTCCCATCGACGGTTTTGATAAGCCTCAAGCGCGGCAGTCACATCGTCATGCTGAACCAGCTCTTCAGCAAGCACTATAGCATCTTCAATACCAATACATGCTCCTGATGCTAAATGCGGTGTGGTAGCATGAACGGTGTCACCTATCATGACGACACGGTTCTTGAACCATGGCAAAGGAACCAGTAAGTTATCTAACGCGCGAAAATCAATGAGTGAATCTTCGTTTAGCATACCTGCAAGTTGCTGAACGGCAGGTGCACTAAAATTAAGCATAAGATCTTTTAGTCGGGTGACATACTCACTCTTTTCCTCACGCTGTTTAACTTCTTTGTCCTCTGTTAAAAACAGATACATATCGTCTTTAGACATTGGGTTTACGCCCACTTTTAAGCGAGGACCAACCCACATGTGCGTGTTGTTAATTTCAGGCAAACGGGGTAATACCGCACGCCATACTCCCTGCCCTACATATTTAGGCTCAGCAGCTTCCGGGAATACGGCTTTGCGCACTTTCGAATTCACGCCGTCTGCACCAATAACCAAATCGTAGGTTTTAGTGGTACCGTCTGTAAACGTAACGTCTACTGTGTCTTCTTTGTGAACAATGTTTTCGAATGTACAACCTAAGCGAATGTTTACATTAGATTCACGGGTTTTCTTCGCGAGAATTTTCGCGAGCTCTGGTCGCATTATCGCAGCAGACCCTGGGATTTTATCGCTCATCGGAGGCGTAGGTACATGAGCAAGATGTAAACCGTGAGGGGCATGCACATCCAATCCGTTGTGCGCGTTACCTTTCTCCAAAAACTCGTCAAGAATGCCAATAGTTTCAAAAGCCCTTAACGTGGCACCACCAATACTAATTCCGGCACCGTCTGTACGCCAATTAGGGTCAATTTCGACTAAGTCGATATTGTAGTTGAGCTTACTTAACTGGATGGCTGCTGTCATGCCGGAGAAACCGCCACCGATGATTAGAATATTACTTAGATTTGGGCTCATAAGTTGAACTCCTCAATAGTCGTAAGACGTATCCAAATATCGTTGTCTGCCGACACTTCTATTGGCACTTTTCTTAACGTTTGGCCCAAACAAGGACCTTGCAAACAATAACCATCCTCTATGTCAAATAGCGCACCATGCGCTGCACAGACGATGTGTTGAGATTGATTGTCCAAATACATATGGCGCTTCCACGGCAAAGACGTGTCGTTGTAGTGCGGGCAAATATCGACATAAGCAAACATCTCATTGCCTTTTCGTACTACAAAGAAAGTGTCGGCTCCGGCGTTATTTATATCGAAGCCTTTCGCTTCACCGTCATTAAAGTCGCTAACGGCGCCCAAATGTATCTTGTTCATTCTATGCTTTCGGTGGTGGACCACCTGCCGGCG
Source organism: Alteromonas sp. 5NW40-0090 (assembly GCF_057552975.1). Lineage (NCBI taxonomy): Bacteria > Pseudomonadati > Pseudomonadota > Gammaproteobacteria > Alteromonadales > Alteromonadaceae > Alteromonas > Alteromonas sp. 5NW40-0090. The sequence continues at coordinate 257,976 of NZ_BAAJLT010000007.1, read as the reverse complement.
CCCACTTTTCGCGGTATTGCAGTAAGAACGCCTGAGAGTTATCAGGGCCCATCATTGCTTCGCGACCCGTCCAGCTGTCATCATGCTGGTCCATATCAGCATCGAACTCCATGTTGCAGCCAAAAGGGCTTTTGAAATACCAAAACCAATTCGAACCAAAGAGGTGTCTGCCCGGCCCCCAAAAACTTTGGTAACCCTTATTCACCATATTGGTGCCGGCCTGCATCACATCCGTCGGGCCCGACAAATGGAACGTAAAGTGTTCACAACCTTGCATATGTGGTGGCGTGCCGATGAAGAATAGGGTGTGGTGGTCTTGTGTACCCGCCGGACGCATAAAAGGGCCTACACCGGTAAAACGGTCGGTGGTTACAAAGCCTAAACGCTTCTCGTAAAAGGCCTCTGCTTTCACGGGATCTGGCACAAAGTACACAACGTGCGATAAAGTTTGAATGCTCGGCTTATGATCTTTAGATACACCAACGTGGTTAATACCACGGTTACACTGTGCAACCGAGTTAACACGCTCTGCGACTAAATCGACAGGTTGACGCACGGTAACTTGAAAACCTAGCACAAAACCTAGGTCGTCAAGCAGCTCAATACTGCCATCTTCAAGTACCTTTACGTCGCGATCGGTTTCAAGTTCTGCCTTGATTTGGTCAAGCGCAGCCTGATCAGCAACACCGTAAACCGTTTTTCGTAACATAGAGCCTGACGCCAACGCCGCGGGTAACGACTCGTCGTCTCTACTACGCACTTCAATACCTGTGCCGTCTAATGCAACAAAACTGTGCTCGCCTTGCTCAGCTAAACCGTAATCAAGCGCAAACTGACGACACGCTGCGACATCATCAACACCAAAAATTAACTTATCTGGACCAATTATATTCATCTTATTCTCCGATTAAGCAGTACGAGCGTTAAAGGTTTCGGCTACCCAATCCGCAATGTATTGGCCTGCATTGATACTGTTATCGAAACTCGAATGCTGCACGCCGCCTTCTCGCTCGGTAAACACTTTAAGTTCGCGTTTCGGGCTATTTACAAGCTGTTCATAGGTGCGTTCAGCCCATTTAAGCGGGATCTGAGAGTCTTTCGAACCGTGGGTGACGAGGAAAGGCACCTTAATTTTCTTTACCTGTCCATCAAGATGCACGTTTTCTGCAATTTCCATGAACTCATCCATGTCTTTTGCTCCCCATACCCATTGAACGTGTGCCCAGTAGTGTGGAACAGGGAAGTCGCCTTCTTTTTCTAAGCGGCGTTTTTGTACATCGCGCCAATCATGGTTGGCTCCCCAGCACACGCCAAGTGCAAGACGCGGCTCATTTGCAACGGCCCGTGGACAGAAATATCCACCTAGCGATACGCCTTCCATACCAATGCGTTTGCTATCTACATCGTCGCGGCTCTCTAAATAATCAACAATAGGGCTCGCCCAATGCTCGCTGTCATAGCGCGCATGCAGACCTTGTAAGCGAAGCGCTTCTCCGGTTCCTGGCTGATCGACAACTAAGGACGACACACCGCGTTTGGCAAGCCATGCTGGCAGACCAACGCGGTATTTCATTTCTTTGGTAGAGTCTAGGCCGTTGACTTGGATAAGAATGGGTGCCGGGCCATCGACATTTTCAGCCTTTACATAAAGTGCGCTGAGGTGTTTACCCTCATAAGGGATCTCTACTCTTTCGCAGTTCTCTTTACCTAACGTAATCGACTTTTGAAACAAGTCGAGCTCGCGTTTATAGAGCTCTAAGCGACCCGGAGCGTTATGAGCTTGCAAGCGCTCACACGTTATTAAATATGAGGCAGCACGGTTATACTTTTCACCGGCTGATAACAGACGTCCTGCTGCTTCGTCTTCTTCTGCAAGCACACAAAGCTTGTCTGCCATTTTGGCCCAGGTGTCTCTAAACGCCTGAACGCCCTCTTTATCGGGTTGTTTGGCCGCTTCTTTTAGCGGCGCACACATTTCTTCTATTTCGCCAATTCGCGCACCCATCTCAATGGCTAAATCGACGGATAGATTCCAAACGTAATTAGTTGGAAAGTACTTAAACATATTTTTTACCTCTTAAAATCAGAGTGAGTATTAACAAAAAGCGTTAATACAGTGTTATTTTGGTAGCATCGCCACGGCGCGAACGAAGCCTGCGGAAGCGCGCTTTATTTTGTAAGGGAAACACGAGATTAAAAATCCGTTTGCAGGCAGCGCCTCCAAGTTGCTGAGCTTTTCCATTTGGCCGTAGCCAATGTCTCTTCCCGCTTTGTGACCTTCCCAAATAATGGATGGGTCGCCAGATTCAGCAAATCGTTCACGAGTGTATTTAAAAGGCGCGTCCCAACTCCATGCATCGGTACCCACTACCTTTACGCCTTTCTCTAATAAATAAAGCGTTGCCTCTCTTCCTATACCTACACCTGCCTCCAAGTAGCCAGGTTGACCGAAAAGCGCGCCGGCTCGTGTATTCACCACAACAATGTCTAATGGTTCGAGGGTGTGGTTAATACGGGCGAGCTCTTTTTCAACGTCCTCTGCGGTAATAACGTAGCCGTCTGGAAAGTCTCTGAAATCGAGCTTAACGCCGGGTTGAAAACACCATTCGAGGGGCAGCTCGTCGATGCCATAAGCGGGCTTGCCACCGTCAGTAGTCGACGCATAGTGCCAAGGCGCATCCATGTGTGTTCCGCTATGCGTGGTTATATCCAAGCGCTCTGCTGCCCATGCCTCGTCGCCAGGTAACTGGTCTTTTTGTAAACCTGGGAACATTGCGCCCATTTCTGGCCATCCTTCCTGATGGTCCATGTAGTCTATTTTAGGCAGCAATGGCGGAGGGTCAGTGTAGGGGTTGTTATCTAAGGTGACTGACAAATCGATAATGTTGTACTGTCGTGGATTAAACATTCGCTTTACTCACTTTTACGCGCTGGTTAATGGCACCAAATAAACTCTGCCCTTGTTCATCAAAGACATTCATGGTGACAACCTCGTCTTCTGTCATGAAGGGCGTCTGTGGCGCCCCACTTTTAATCATTTCTTTTGCGCGAAGCTCCGAAATACAGGCTTGTCCCCTGCTTGGGTCTGCATTTGAAACCGTGCCAGAACCAAAAACAGTACCGGCAGCAATGGGCCTTGTTTGCGCAACGTGGGCGATGAGCTCGTGAAATCCAAAGTGCATTTCTTCCCCATGAGGTGTCCCAAAAACGTCACCATTTCTGTTTACCTGTAGCGGTAAACAAACCCGGCCATTGCGCCAGTGTTCACCAAGTTCGTCTGGTGTTAATGCTATCGGTGCAAACGCTGTTGCCCCTTTGGCTAGTACAAAGCCAAAGCCCGTTTTCATTTCTCTGGGGCCTAACGCGCGATAGCTAATGTCGTTAAGCAGCACCACCAATCTGATTTTTGATAAACACTGCTCAGGCGTACTTCCCATTGCAATTGCATCGACGATAACGCCAAATTCACCCTCAAAGTCGATACCGTGTTTAAGGTCGGCAACGGTAATGTCGTCACTGCCGCTCAAAAAATGATTGCCTGCGCCTTGGTATACCAACGGGTATTTGTCTGCATCTTCAATGGGGTCTAGGTGAAAAGCCTTTTGCATAAGATGGCCATGATTGAGGAATAAGGAACCATCCAGCCATTGCCACGCTCTAGGTAAAGGTGCATCTGCTTTTTCGCTGTCAAATGGCTCAGTCGCCGTTGCTTTTCCTTCAGCTAAACGTTGATATTTCTCGGCCAGTTCGCTCTCGACACTACCCCAATTTTCCAGGGCATACTGCATGGTCGGCGCGATGTCGGTAACATCAAGGCATTCGCTATTTGTGCTAGACACAAGAACTAACTTGCCATCAGGATGTGTCGTTTTTAACGTCGCTAACTTCATATTTGAGAAACCATAAACTTGTTAATGGCAGATAAACCAAAATAAAATGTAATATTAATGTTAATGTTTTATTTGCAATCCAAAAAATTGAATGTTTAGATAGCAACCATCAGAAAAACAGATAGTAGACACACAATATTCGTAAAAATGACGTTTGCGATGATGTGTGCGCCATAGCGAGAATTGCCATGAGATTTGAACAACTTGATTTGAATTTGTTAGTTGCCTTAGACATCTTGTTGCAGGAAAAAAACATTACGCGCAGTGCGGAAAGGCTGCATTTGTCTCAGTCGGCTACCAGCGGTGTGCTTTCCAGGCTCCGCGCTTACTTCGAAGATGACTTGTTGGTACAAATTGGAAAGAAAATGCACCCAACCCCGTTCGCATTAGAGCTGCAGGGGCCTGTGGCAGGCGTGTTAGCAACGATAAGAGGCTCAATTATTGGCAGAAAAACCAGTAATCCAGAAGAGAGCGAACGTCACTTCAAGATCATCGCATCCGACTACATCATTCAATCATTGCTTAGGCATATGCTGGCTAAACTTGCGGTTATCGCGCCCAATATTACCTTTGAATTTCTTTCGCCATTTGCTCATGACGTCAGTATTTTGACTAAAGGTGGAGCTGATCTAATGGTAGCGCCGGAGTCGGTAATGGTGGACAACTATCCTAATCAGCCATTGATAAAGGATGAAATGGTGTGTGTAGCGGATATCAACAATGAGCATATACACGGCACGCTTACTGAAGAACAGTATGCTTCTTTTGGTCATGTTTCAGTAGGTATAGCGAAAACAAGTATGCTGAGTATCGAAAAGTGGTTATTTGATAAAATGGAAGCCAATAGAAAGGTAGAGATTATCACCAACGACTTTTCTACCATTTTATACAGTCTTATGAACACCAATCGCATTGCAATTTTGCCAAAGCTATTCGTTGAAGCTCACGCGAAAGAAAAATTAGTAAAAATCGTCAAGCTCCCCTTTGACGTTCCACCGCTAAGGGAAAGCATGATGTGGCCTCCAACCCTCGACAACGATCCGGTTCATCGTTGGTTAAGACAGCACATTGTGGATTGTGCCGCGCCTTTTAACCCAAGCTAGCCGCTGAGATAGAGCCGTTTAATCGCTACGCTTTGTTTGACTTTTAGGTCAAGCGCGCTTACCCGCTTAGAAGTGAAAACGCTTCTGATGGACTTCCCACCAGAAGCGTTTATTTTTTAACAACTATCTGTTTGGAAAAACCGACGCCTACTCACATAGCGTTGATATGATACGTCTGGCGTGGTTGGCACCAGCATCAACGTGTATATCAATCATAGGCTGACCTTTAAAGCGCTTCATCGTTTTAAATTGCGCCTCTATTACCACTTTGTCTTCATCAAACGTTAAACGAGTTTGCTCGACAACCTTTTGCTTTACCTCTTCGATATCAGTCACCGGGTTAGTCGCTATTGTCCAGAAGTAGTGGGAAGTATCATCGGTTTCCGGCGTGATACAATGCAAACCTCGCATGTGGAAACCTTCCCTATTAGGGTCAGTTACCGAGCCACTATTTGCATCAATCCCGCCCGTCCAAATTTTTATATGAGATGGACAAAATTCAATCTCTTGCCAACGATCAATTTTTCCCTTAAACGGATAGGCGGCCACATAAGTTGGCGGTGGCGTCGAATTCGGCATATAGCGCTTTATTGTTACTTGGTCGCCCTCTGATTCTACGTCCATTTGAGCGTTCATGTGCGTTTTCGCATCACCGCCAATAGTCCTCAAGTGAACATAGCCTAGATGGCTTAAATCCAGCAAATTGTCATGTATTAGTTGATAAGGTGCGTTGTAGTGATAGACGTCGCCACCATACACGTATTTAGGATCATTGTGGTATTCATAGCGTGGAGGCGCTACATCTGGCTCTGACCCTTCTTCTGCGCCGAACCAAATCCACACTAATTCATCTTGCTCTTTCACGAAATACGGTGTGACTTTCGCTTTCCGCGGTACTTTTGGCTGCCCAGGTACTTCCAGACACTTTCCCTTACCGTCGAAAAGCAAACCATGATATCCACACCGCAAGCCGCCTTCTTCGATCGTTCCCATAGACAACGGCAATTGACGATGGCAACACCTATCTTGAAGCGCGTTAACATCCCCATTCAAATCACGGTATAACACAACAGGTTGGTTCAGCAGTGTTCGTGCTAACGGCTCGTCTTTGAGCTCTTTACTAAAAGCCGCCAAATACCACATATCTAGAGGAAAAGGACTGCGTTGCTTTGGTGTATCAATTGAATTATCAGTAATCATAAATGCTCCGTTCGTAAACGCCTTTCTTAGAGGTCGATTATTAAGGTGTCGCTTTTTGCTCTAGAACAACAAGGCGTAAATACGTCGTTCTGCGCTTTTTGAGCAGCGGTCAACACACTGTCTCTGTGATCTGGTTGCCCCTCTAGCACGCGTGTAATACATGTTCCACATACGCCCATCTCGCAGGACATGTCGATCTCAATCCCGGCATCGTCAATAGCGTCCAGAGCAGTTTGGTCAACAGCAACGTCGAGTTCGATTCCCGTTCGGGAAAGAATGAGTTTAAAAGGTCTATCCTCTGCGCTATCTGCAATAGGTTCCGCTTTAAAGTTCTCTTTGTGCAGGTGCGCTTCGTTCCAGCCATTGGATCTCGCGCTATCAAAAATGTAGTCCATAAAACCCACTGGTCCACACGTATAAAGGTGAGCGTTTTTATCTGCAGGTCCTATGATTTTATCCGCGGCTTTCTCTTCACCATCGAAATGAAAGAACACATTTGACGCAAATTCACATGAACTGAGTTGCTCATAGAAAGCGGTGTCTTCTTTACTGCGAGTGTAGTAATGCAGCTCGAACGCTTTATTATTTCGATACAATTCAACGGCCATCGACATAATTGGCGTAATACCGATTCCACCCGCAAAAAGTAGTGCCCGTTGACAAGTACTGTCCAAAGAAAACAAGTTTCTAGGTTCACTTATAGAAATAGTCTGACCGACATCAACATCGTCATGCATGGCGACAGAACCGCCACGGGAAGCCGCATCTCTCAATACCGCTATTTTGTAAAATTTATCCGATTGCTCATGACTGATTAAAGAATACTGGCGAATGAGCCCTTCACCGACTTTCACATCGATATGACTACCAGCCTCAAACGGAGGAAGCGCCTGCCCACTCGCGTTTTCAAGCTCAAAACTCATTATTTTGTGTGTTTCTTCAATTTTACGTTTTACGATAACTTCAAACATAAATCGCTCATGTAATCGCCAAAAGATGTCCTCATTCTCCATAATATAGTTGACATGTCAACAATGCTTAACGTCAAATTAACAGCGGCATTTCAAGCTTGATAACTTTTCAACATTTGAATACATGCACACTTGAATGTTTATAATCCGTTTAAGATCGCATAGACTCTCAAGCCTTAATTAGCCGACAGCGCTCTCCTCAGCACGTATTAAAGCCAAATGAAAACTGAAAAAAAACAATTAGATCTTCAACGATACATACCCGCGCTAGTGAATTTTTTATCGAATAAATTATCCAGCGGTGCATCTAAGTGTTATCGAAAAAATTTCGCTATTGGCATCATAGAATGGCGTGTACTCGCTATGCTAAAAGTGGAGTCTGATATAACAGCGAACCGAATTTGTCAGGTTATTGGCCTGGATAAAGCGGCAATAAGCCGAGCTGTAAAGCAGCTTGTTGAAGAGGACTATGTGACCTTAAAGCAAGACCCTGAAGATGCCCGTTCCTCGTTGTTGCAATTAACCGCAGAGGGACATCGTTTGCACGACCAAATCATTCCCATCGCGCTTGAGAGAGAACGATTGTTATTAAGTGGGATCAGTAAAAAAGATCTAGATGTTACGATTGATGTTCTGACCAAACTGAATGAGAACGTAAAGCTAGTTGATGCGTTTAATCCGTTTGCAAAAGTCGGAAAAGACGGAAAAGAATGAATGTAACTATACCAACCTCATCTTTATTAAGCTCAGCAGTGAATGCTCTTTGAATCGCCCCTTTTACATTACTTAAGCGCCACTTAATTAGCGTATTATTCATTTGCTATCTGAAATTAGCGACCTTTAACTACTTCTAGTGGTGACAACCAGCTCTACTGCCAAGGCTGATTTGTACTTCTGCGAGTCTGTGGTTGTTCACATGGGGCATTATCAAAATACGTACTCCCTTCTCTATCTAACGAATTTTTATATATAATCCCCCTGAAGTATCTACAAAAGAGATAGTTCATATCTGTAAATTAAATTTTTTCTCTTCGCTGAAGTGGCCTATGTTAAACAAATGTAAGTTAAGTAATGCTTAATGGTTAAAAATGTTAGCGCTATTAACACCGAACCCGCAGTCTTTACTTAACTCCTTTTTCAAAGGTTTGACACAACACATAGTTACTGGAACTTCATATGAAAATAAAAAAGCTGTCCCTCTATTTTCCGCTTCTGGCATTGTCAGCACTTTCACTTCAAGCTGTAGCACAAGAGACTGCAAATCAAGAAGAAAAAGCTGACGAGACCAATGGCATTGAGTTAATTATGGTTACTGCTCAGCGAAAATCTCAGTCTTTACAAGAAGCTGCAGTACCGATGCTGGCTGTTGACCAGAAATCTCTAACTCGTCAAGGACTCGAATCAGGTCAAGACCTAGGCAGACTCTCGCCCGCTTTAGGGATCAGCGCTGGCGGTGGGCCTTTGACAAGCATCTTTGTTCGAGGCGTTGGTGCATTGACAGTAAATCCGTTAACTGACGCTGCTGTCGCTCAAAACGTCGATGGGGTTTATTTAGGTCGCTCAAGCGGGGCAGCGGGTCAAGCGCTATTCGATTTAGAACGCGTAGAAGTACTTAAAGGCCCTCAAGGCACACTCTACGGTCGCAATGCAACAGGTGGCGTAGTCAATTATATCCCTGTAAAACCGCAGCTTCTTGAGACGTCGGGTTATGCTCAAGTAGAAGTGGGCAACTATTCAAGATTAGGTTTCCAAGGCGCGTACAACGCACCAATCGGCGACTATGCCGCATTAAGACTATCGGTTAACTCGCTGCAACGTGATGGCTACTCAGACGATGGTACGAACGATGCCGACAATCTTTCTCTGCGCGCTCAACTTTTATATGAGCCTACCGAAGACTTTAACATTCGATTCGCATTCGACTACTCTGAAAACACGGCGATTGGACCTGGTGGCGATTTAATTGGATCGTTTAGCAACACCCCAGGCAACTTGACCGATTTTGTTCCTTCAGGTATCGGTGCGTTTACCGGACCTACGACTGACGAAGCAAATGCTATTCGAACGAGCGTACTGCATACGCCATCGTTTGCATTCTATAAACCGCTTAATGCAGATGATTTAGGGCAGGATATTTCATTTACCGGTTTCATGGCCGAATTAAATTATACGACAGAGGCAGGAACGCTAACGGTTGTTCCTTCCTATCGAGAATCAGAGCAAGACTATACTTTTGTTGGCCCAGGCTTTGCTCCAGCCAAAACGAGTGAGCAAAATGAACAAACAAGTATTGAAACGCGTTTCGCCACCGACTTTGACGGATCATTCAACGCTATCTTAGGCGCATTCTATTTCGATGAAGAAATTCAAACCAGTGGGGTATTCGCACAAAACTACGCTTCACCCATTCAGAATTATGAAAATGGCGGCGATTCTTGGGCTATTTTTGGTCAAGGAACCTATGACTTTTCAGAGACCTTTAGATTAAACTTGGGTCTGCGCTATACGGAAGACAAAAAGTATGCCGAGGGTATCAGTGATACCTTTGTTACTTTCTGTGGCGGAGCACCGTTTTCAGGAAACTTCCTGACACCGCCTGACAGCTTCGCCAATGGCTGTGCATCAGGTGCTATGCCAGCGCACCCTATCACTTCTGATCGCGACGAATTCATTGCTTACTTCGTAGAGCAAGGGTTAATAGCGCCAGACTCTGTTGCCACAGTACCAGGCAATGGGCGTCCTCCGTTTTATAACCTAACAATTCCAGGTGGAACTACTCCACAAATTGGCGCCATTGTTAATGTGGGTGAAGGTTTTATACAGTCAGAACTTGATTACAGTGAAACGACGTATCGAATCGGCTTAGAGTATGACGTTGCTGAAGACAACCTACTTTATGCTACGTTCGAGACGGGATACCGCGCTGGAGGTGTAGACTTATCCATTGCCGCACCAACGTACGATCCAGAATATATTGATGCATTTACCTTGGGTTCAAAGAACCGCTTCTTCGACAACACGCTACAACTCAATTTAGAAGCGTTTCATTGGAAATATGATGGTCAACAAGTTACTTACTTCACTACATTGGATGGTGCATCATCGTTCCCGATAGCTAATGGTGACGCGACAATTCAAGGTTTAGATGTAGATATGATTTGGAGAGTGGGTCGTGATACTACAATCAGCGGTAATGCTCAATTCTTAGACGCCACTTATGACTCATTGACCCTTGTGTCAGACCCTGGGCGTGGCCGATTCGGCTGTTCATCAAACGGTGTTGCAGATGGCCTTGAAAGCTACGACTGTTCTGGTCAAAGCTTGTTGTATTCTCCTGATTTTGGTGCAGATTTAACAGTAAATCATAATATTGAGATTAACGAATACAATCTATCTTTAACCGCACAAGCATCACATCGCTCAGAGCAGGCAACAAACTTCATGTTTGTAAAAGCAACAGACACTGATTCTTATGTGACACTAGACTTCGACGCCACGCTTACGCCTAGCGAAGCAGATTGGTCGCTCTCGTTCTTTATTCGCAATGTAACAGATGAGCAATTTGTCGCTAATTCAAACGTTAACAACAGAGGTTTAACTTACGCAATCCACAATCCACCGCGAACATTTGGCCTCCGTCTAAGAGCCGAATTCTACTAATAGATAAGTGTTCATACCAACGGCCCTATCACGGATTTAATTGATAGGGTCGTTTTCATCGTTTATAGAAGCATCGCATAAACGCATACCTATTTATAAATATCCCTCATAGTGACCGACATTTTCGCAACAAAGTAGAATAGCGCACAGATATCACGCGAAGTGTTCTGCAGACTCAATGACAATACATGCTGAAACAATACAGAGAATAAAACCCAATGAAAAATACGGGCTTTTTTTATAACAGGCAAACGGAAATTGGGGCTTTATTACGTATTTGCACCGTGATAATTGCTATCGCCGCGCATTAGATTTGGCGTGGACTCTCCGCTTTATCCGCCACAATATTAAGGTTCCGCGCTGGCATACTTCAAAACCACGGCTGTGCGATCGTTGCAGAAGCTTTCACATTTAATTTTTCAGCTAGACCATTGACTACTCGAGAAGGTCCGTATATTCGACCAAAATCCTTCGTCGTCCACACGCAGGTTAAGATACTCGTCCCTTTGCGCAATTCACACTGCCATTTGGCCGTAGATTCGGCGAGTCGTTCATAGTCATCTTCAATTTCCCAACCATTGTCCACATGTTCGACAATAAGTTGTTCAAATTGGTCGAATGGAACAGGCTGAATGATTACCCATTCGTTTTTCTTGAACTTTTTTTCTAACCGCGATTTTTTAAAATTTGTAAATAAACCCACACTTCATCTCCGTATGATCTAACGGCCTTTGAGATTAATCGTGCCTCTAATACTTCGACACTGTTCCCATGATCTGCCCTGAGGGTGTAGGGCAAGAACACGATGTCCCAACCATTTCCCCATTTGACGTTGGGCAAACACCGTATTCGCCGCCGCCACTATAGCGACATTGATTGCCGAACTCAGGTTTAGCCGTCGTGACTCTCTCAACCTTTGTGATATTACTCTCTTCATCGTCAGGTAGATACACAGTGTATGTACAACTGAAAAGTAATGATGTTGCTATTATCAAAATGAAGCGAGTAAGTGCTCTAGAACGCATACCTATTTATGGTGTGTTGATGGAACAGCTTTAAAACTATGCTAATAATGAAGATAAAACAAGAAAAAATAAGCAAAAAAAAGCCAGTCGTCAGACTGGCTTTTACAATCATAACTCGTTGTAGCTATTAGAATTCAGTTGAGAATCTAACACCAAACTCGCTAGCATCGTTGCTTAGAATTTGCAGGATGTAGTCACCCGTGTTCAGGCGCGCATTGTCGTAACGCTCATCAAAGATGTTACGACCATAAAGCGCGACGGTGTAAGCGTCATCTGCTGGCGTATACGCAATATCAAAGTTCACTAGTTCACGGCTATCAAGCTCGGTCATACGCTCTGGCGCAGACGTTGGCTCACCATACATTTCTGAACGATACGAGTAGTCAGCACGCACGCGAATTGAATCACCGCCATCAAGCTCGAAAGTATATTGCGGTCCAATTGCTAGTGTAAGGTCAGGCGTAAGCGGCGCGACTGGGTTAAAACCAGCTTGCTCTTCAACATCTACGTCCATGTAACCGATGCTGGTCATCATGCTGAAGTTTCCGTAGCTGAACGTTGCATCGGCTTCAATACCGCGAGAGGTTTGTTCAACGACAAGGTTTGCGGTGTCAAAACCACCTTCGCTTACACGGCTTACTTGGTAAGGAAGATCTTCAAACTCGGTGTTAAATACAGCAACACTAATGTCAAAGTAATCGTTCACACGACCTTTAATACCGACTTCGTAGTTAGTTGCAGTGATGTTGTCAGATGCGGTGAAACAGTTGTTTGCACGGACTGCTGCTTGCGCTGCATCGATATCATCAAAACCACCTGCTCCAAAGAACTGGCCGATTAGACAGTAAGGGCGGGCTGGGTATTGTCCAGACTGATAACCCGACTGAATAGTCGCATAACCTGTCATGCCATTTTCAAACGTATAGTTTGTCGCAAGTTCCCAAGTTACTTCGTCCCAGTCGTTTGAATCAAAGATAGTGCCTAATGGACCGAATACGTTTGCAGACGCATCTTTTTCATCTTTCGTGTAACGAAGACCACCAGAAACGCTTAATTCATCATTAATGTCATGACGAACGTTCACATAGGCGGCTTTTGACGTGGTTTCTTGATCGAGTGCTAAAAGGTTCGGACCACCGTCGAAGTTAGAGTCGTCACCTTGGCGGTTGCTACCTTCTTCGTTGAAGTAATAAAGACCTGCTACAAAGTCTGTGTATTCGTTAATGTAACCGTTAAGCTGGAATTCAACAGAGGTTTGATCTGCTTCACCGCGCTCTGGGAATTGGTCAAGAGAGAAAACCGTACCGTCATCATCAAGGCCCGCTTTGTACTTAGATGTACGCTGGCTTGCTACCACTTTTGCTGTGTAATCTTCGTTGATGTCCCACTCAGTAGTCAATGAAAGGCCACGCGCTTCGTTTGATACGCTTGTTACTGCTTCTGTGCCCGTTGCGTTGTCGTAACGGTCAAAACCTTCAGGGATAACGTCAGAGTTACGTAGCTCTACACCTAGACCGTTGCCGCCACCGAAGTAACGTGCAGAACCTACTTCGTCAATTAGCACGGTATACGGACGAAGACCGCCATCACCGTTGTTCGCATCTGCAGTTAATACCATACGGAAGTCGTTAGATGGCTCCCATTTTACAGATACACGACCAGAGATGTCTTCAGTCTCGCCCACATCATATTCAGCATTTGGTACGTTGATGAACTCGCCAAGGCCGTCGCGCTTGTTGAAAGATAAGTTCATGTTGAACGCAAGTTCATCAGATAAACCATGGTTCACAAAAAGGTCGGCTTTAACGCGGCCACGCGTACCAAATTCAGTATTTACTTTAGTGACGTCGCCTTGGTCTGGCTCTTTGGTAATGATGTTAATGGCACCACCAATTGAGTTACGACCGTAAAGCGTACCTTGTGGACCGCGAAGTACTTCGATACGCTCGATGTTATTTAGGCTCCAGTTTTGACCAACTTGGCGGCCTAGGTATACACCATCAACGTAAACGCTTACGCCTGGATCAGTCGTGATAAGGTGATCTTGAAGACCGATACCACGAATAAATGGATTTACAGAAGATGTGTGACCGGCAGAGAAACCAGTAACGTTTAGGTTTGGAACGAATTTACCAACGTCTGTTAAGTCTGTAATACCTTGTTCTGCTAGTTTATCGCCATCAAAAGCACTGATCGCGATTGGCACTTCATAAATGACTTGAGGGCGTTTTGTTGCGGTAACGGTAATGGCTTCAAACTTTTGTTCTTCTGTTGCTTCGGCTTCCTGAGCGACAGCTATGTTTGAAAAAACTGGAACGGTCATCGCTACTGCAAGTGCGACAGGTGAAAGCTTACTGGCGAGTGCCTTAGACACGTCAGTATTAGTTTTCATGGTATAACCCCTTTTGCGTGAGTGTTAGGTGTAAATTTGTTGTTTTAGGCGGCTTCAAGTTCTTCTTCGGAACTTTGAAAGACTAAACTCACTGACCTAAGAGGCGCACATTACCTTGTGCTAATACTGGATTGCAGGCAATAAAAAAGTAAGTCGCAATAAAACATTACAAACTTACTTTCAATAAAACGCTGCTTTAAAAGTCGTAAATACTTTTCCAGCCCTCTGAGATTCGCAAGAAGAATTTAGGCTTGAAGACTGGAACGATATGTTACCGTTAGATTAGGATCTTGCAAAGCAAAATATTGCAATTTTATTAAAATAAAACTTCAAAATCAGACTAATTGGTTAAATGAACATTTAAATAAGATGTGTCGACAAAAACCACAAAATAACTTTAATATCATTGTCATATCTGGCCATACCTCTTTACTCGACGCATACAAGGTAACCAATTAAAATCTAGACCAAACGGACAAACTTTAAACAACACATTGTTCTTCAATCCCATACATCTCCGTACAAACACTGATACCGTTCCGCTAGCGATGAATCATATTTCTGCTTCGATCAGCACCGATAAAAATAACCACACTATTTTGACCTTCAAGACTTAACACAAGTTTATACGGGTGAATATTTAGATATTAAATCCATTCCAATGCCGGCCATCTATGCTTTTACATCTGGCTATACGACTAACATCTCACCCTTTTTGTCGACAATATCTCCACACCAAGGTTGAAAAAACGACGAAATAGCCATATATTGTCGACATTAAATAAGTAAAGACCACATACAGTGTTAGTAAAAAGCGAACATGCCATAACCAACGCCGACCGCACTTTCTTTAAGTTGAGGAAGGACATTGTTGAAGGCGTCATTCCCGCCGGCAGCAAGCTTAGCGAAATGGAATTGTCGACAAAATATGAGGTAAGTCGCGCCGTCATTCGAGAAGCCATTAACCGCCTAGCTACCTGTCACTTGGTAGAGCGCAAGGCCAACGTGGGTGCGCGCGTGGTTGCGCTCTCACCAGAAGGCTTAATCCAACTCTATCAAGTCCGTGAGGCGCTAGAAGGCATGGCTGCGCGACTCGCCGCCCGCTACATGAGCGATGATGAGATTGCCGATATGCAGGCGTTGCTAGACAGCCATTTCGACAAAGTAAAAGACGGCCACAGCTATTACCAAGAAGCAGGCGATGTAGACTTTCACTACCGAATTGTAACTGGCAGTAAAAATGATCATTTAATAAGTGTTTTAATAGATGGACTTTACCATCTTGTGCGCATGTACCGCGTGCAATTAGGTATGGCAGGCCCGCGCGTAAGTACTGCGTTTGACGAACACCGGCACATAGTAAATGCCATTGCTAATCGTGACGAAGAACTGGCGGAAATGCTCATGCGTCGTCATATCCTTTATTCAAAAAATAATATCGAGAAGAAGCTTAACCATGGTTAACCCCTTACAGCCTTCTTCAACCCTAATTCACCTCTACCCTACTTTCAAATAAGCGAGTGATTATCATGAGTGCAGGAAAGAAATTCAGAACCGCGCTAGAGAATAATAAACCTCTACAAGTTGTAGGCACTATTAACGCCTATAGCGCCATGATGGCAAAGGCCATTGGCCACCAAGCCATTTATCTTTCAGGTGGCGGCGTTGCCAACGCATCTTATGGCTTACCTGACTTAGGCATGACATCACTAAATGATGTAATTGCAGATGTGCAGCGAATCACCAGCGCGTGTGATCTACCGCTAATGGTAGACATCGACACAGGTTGGGGCGGTGCGTTCAACATTGCCAAAACCATTCGCGATATGGAAAAAGCCGGTGCTGCAGCGGTGCATATGGAAGACCAGGTTGCGCAAAAGCGCTGTGGTCACCGTCCTAACAAAGAAATCGTAAGCACTGAAGAAATGGTAGACCGTATTAAAGCCGCGGTTGATGCCAGAACTGACCCCGACTTTTTTATTATGGCGCGCACCGACGCGTTCGCACAAGAAGGTTTAGACAAAGCCATTGAACGTGCGAAAGCCTATGTTGCAGCAGGTGCTGACGGCATATTTGCAGAAGCAGTTCAAACTGAAGAGCACTATCGCGCATTCTCAGACGCATTAGACGTGCCTATCCTTGCCAACATTACTGAGTTCGGCAAAACCGAACTGTGGAACAAAGAAGAGCTTGGTGAATGGGGTGCAGACATGGTGCTTTACCCACTAAGTGCATTCCGCGCCATGAATAAAGCAGCAGAAATGGTGTACAAATCTATACTTGAAAACGGTGACCAAAAAGCCGTTGTCGACAGCATGCAAACACGTATGGAATTGTACGATTATCTTGGCTACCACGAATACGAGCAAAAGCTAGATGCCCTATTCGCCCAAGGCAAAAATTAGAATTAATACGACACAGCTGTGAGCGAGTGGGGTGCGAGGCACCATTGGATCGGGAGCGATAAGCAGGGCGTTACCACGCCGTGAACCCATCCATGGGGGCTCCGCCTCGGCATCCATGCCTCGGAGGGGTAACACCCTGCGCACCGCCCCCGTTTTATCGGTGCCTCGAGCCGACTCTAAGCTGTACCTTACACAGTTTATTTTTAAACAGACTTTTAAGTACCTTACAAATTACACAAGACCGGAGACAACAAGATGGCTAAACAGTTAAGTGGCGCGGGTTTACGCGGCCAAGTTGCAGGTAAAACAGCATTATCAACCGTAGGTAAATCAGGTTCTGGTTTAACGTATCGTGGTTACGACGTAAAAGACTTAGCGCAAAACTGTCAATTTGAAGAAGTAGCGTACCTTATCCTTAAGGGCAAGCTACCTAACCAGTCTGAGCTAGACGCTTATAAAACTAAGCTTCGCGGCATGCGCGGCCTTCCAACAGCACTAAAAGAAGTGCTAGAGCGCATTCCAAAAAATGCCCACCCAATGGACGTGCTTCGCACAGGCTGCTCGATGCTAGGTAACCTTGAAATGGAAACCAGCTTCGATGAGCAGCAAGACGTGACAGACCGTATGCTAGCGTGTTTCCCAAGCATCATTTGTTACTGGTATCGCTTCTCGCACGATGGCGTGCGCGTAGATGTTGAAACCGATGACGACTCAATTGGAGGTCACTTCCTTCACATGCTTCACGGCGAAAAGCCACGTGAACTGCACGAACAAGTCATGCATGTATCACTCATTCTTTATGCAGAGCATGAATTTAATGCGTCTACCTTCACTGCCCGTGTTTGTGCATCAACCTTATCTGATATGCATTCTTGCGTAACCGGTGCGATCGGATCACTTCGCGGCCCGCTTCACGGTGGTGCTAACGAAGCTGCTATGGAAATGATTGAAGGCTTCACGTCTGCCGACGACGCGGAAGAGAAAATGATGGGCATGCTTGAGCGTAAAGAGAAAATCATGGGCTTTGGTCACGCTATCTACTCTGAGTCTGACCCGCGCAATGAGATCATTAAGCAATGGTCTGAAAAACTGGCTGCTGATGTAGGCGACGACGTGCTTTACCCTGTGTCTGTTCGCTGTGAAGAAGTCATGTGGCGCGAGAAGAAGCTTTTCTGTAACGCCGATTTCTTCCATGCCTCTGCGTACAACTTTATGGGCATTCCTACACCGCTATTCACGCCAATTTTCGTAATGTCTCGTCTAACAGGTTGGGCGGCACACGTTATGGAACAGCGTGCTGACAACCGTATTATTCGTCCATCAGCAGAATACACAGGCGAAGAATTACGTCCGGTGCCAGCTATTAGCGAACGCGCTTAAGATTAAGGTTGGGGTTTTATGAATATTGATTACCGTAAACCGCTTCCAAACGCGGATATCGATTTTTTCGATACCCGTGAAGCGGTAGATGCTATTGAGCCTGGCGCCTACGCCAAGCTGCCTTATACGTCGCGTGTATTAGCTGAAAACTTGGTGCGCAAATGCGCCCCTGAAATGCTCACCGACTCACTTAAACAGCTTATTTATCGCAAGCGCGACTTGGACTTTCCGTGGTTCCCTGCTCGCGTGGTGTGTCATGATATCTTGGGCCAAACGGCACTGGTAGACTTAGCGGGGCTTCGCGATGCTATTGCAGCAAAAGGCGGCGATCCGGCGAAGGTGAACCCAGTTGTGCCAACGCAGCTGATTGTTGATCACTCCTTAGCTGTTGAACATGCAGGTTTTGAAAAAGACGCATTTGAGAAAAACCGTGCGATTGAAGACAGACGCAACGACGACCGTTTCCACTTCATTAACTGGACAAAAACCGCGTTTAAAAACGTGGATGTTATCCCTCCGGGTAACGGTATTATGCACCAAATTAACCTGGAGCGTATGTCACCGGTTATTCAAGCTCGTGACGGCGTTGCCTTCCCTGATACGCTAGTGGGTACAGACAGCCATACGCCGCATGTTGATGCACTTGGCGTTATTGCCGTAGGTGTGGGCGGTCTTGAAGCGGAAAGCGTAATGCTGGGCCGCGCGTCTTACATGCGTTTGCCCGACATTGTAGGTGTTGAACTTACCGGCAAACCACAGCCAGGTATTACGGCTACCGACATTGTATTAGCGCTTACTGAATTCTTGCGTAAAGAGCGCGTAGTCTCTGCTTACCTTGAATTCTATGGTGAAGGTGCATCGCACCTGACGCTGGGCGACCGTGCTACTATTTCAAACATGACACCGGAGTATGGCGCCACTGCAGCCATGTTCTACATTGACCAGCAAACCATCGATTACTTACGCCTAACAGGGCGTGAGGAAAAGCAAATTGCATTGGTTGAGCAATATGCCAAGCATACTGGCTTATGGGCTGATGACTTAGAAACCGCCGAGTACGAGCGGGTGCTTACATTCGACCTGTCTTCTGTTGGCCGTAACATGGCTGGCCCTTCTAACCCACACGCACGTTTACCTACCAGCGATTTAGAAAGTCGCGGTATAGCAGCGAAGTGGACCGAGGAGGAAGGCAAAATGCCTGATGGCGCGGTTATTATCGCGGCAATTACAAGCTGTACCAATACCTCGAACCCGCGTAACGTCATTGCGGCAGGCTTATTGGCACGCAACGCCAACGCGCGCGGTTTAACTCGTAAACCATGGGTAAA
Organism: Alteromonas sp. 5NW40-0090; assembly: GCF_057552975.1. Classification (NCBI taxonomy): domain Bacteria; kingdom Pseudomonadati; phylum Pseudomonadota; class Gammaproteobacteria; order Alteromonadales; family Alteromonadaceae; genus Alteromonas; species Alteromonas sp. 5NW40-0090. Next base: position 238,622 of record NZ_BAAJLT010000007.1, on the reverse strand, counting down.
AAGCTCGCTAGCACCAGGCTCTAAGGCCGTTAAGCTGTATCTTGAAGAAGCCAACTTAATGAGCGAGTTGGAAGATTTAGGCTTTGGCGTGGTTGCCTTTGCGTGTACTACCTGTAACGGTATGAGCGGCGCGCTAGACCCTAAAATCCAGCAAGAAATTATCGACCGCGACCTTTATGCGACAGCGGTACTATCTGGTAACCGTAACTTCGACGGCCGTATTCACCCCTACGCGAAGCAAGCCTTTTTGGCATCGCCACCGCTAGTTGTTGCATATGCTATTGCCGGTACCATTCGCTTTGATATTGAAAAGGACGTATTGGGCACCGACAAAGACGGCAACCCGGTAACGCTTAAAGATATTTGGCCAAGCGATGAAGAAATTGACGCTATTGTAGCGAAGTCGGTGAAGCCAGAGCACTTCAGAAAAGTGTACGAGCCAATGTTCGATTTAAGCGTGGACTACGGCAAAGACATTAACCCGCTTTATGACTGGCGTGAAATGAGTACCTATATTCGCCGCCCACCCTATTGGGAAGGCGCAATGGATGCCGAGCGCACCATGAAAGGTATGCGTCCGCTAGCCATTTTGGGAGATAACATCACCACCGATCACCTGTCTCCTTCTAATGCTATTTTGGCAAGCAGTGCAGCAGGTGAATACTTGGCGAAAATGGGTCTACCTGAAGAAGACTTTAACTCGTATGCCACACATCGTGGTGATCACTTAACCGCACAGCGCGCTACCCTAGCGAACCCGAAAGTGTTCAACGAGATGGTGCTTGAAAACGGTGAAGTAAAACAAGGTTCTCTAGCGCGCGTTGAGCCCGAAGGCAAAGTTATGCGCATGTGGGAAGCCATTGAAACTTACATGAACCGCAGACAACCATTGATCATTGTTGCAGGTGCCGACTACGGTCAGGGATCATCGCGCGACTGGGCAGCTAAGGGCGTTCGCCTTGCCGGTGTAGAGGTGATTGTAGCGGAAGGCTTTGAGCGTATTCACCGCACCAACCTTATTGGTATGGGCGTGCTGCCGCTTGAGTTTAAGCCAGGTACAACGCGCAAAACCCTAGAGCTAGATGGCACAGAAACTTACGATGTAAGTGGAGAGCCGTCACCAGGTGCAACGCTTACGCTAGTAGTAAACCGCCAAAACGGTGAGCACTTAGAGGTGCCAGTAACCTGCCGTCTAGACACTGCAGAAGAAGTCTCGATTTACAGCGCTGGCGGCGTATTACAACGCTTCGCCAAAGACTTCTTGGAAGCTGAAGCTAGCTGATTCAGCTGGGAAGAACTGAGCCGGTTGCAGGACACGCCGTGAATACATCCATGTAGGCTCCCAATTCGCATCCATGCGAATTGAGGGTCCCGCACCCAACTCAGTACTTCCTAAATCAGCTAACTTCTGTTAGCAGTGTTTACTATTTTTTGGGAAGGAAAAAACATGACAAAGTATGCGCCACAACTTCGAGTACCGGCTACCTACATGCGTGGCGGTACCAGTAAGGGTGTGTTTTTCAATTTAACCGATTTACCAGAGGCCGCGCAAAAGCCGGGACCGGCGCGTGATGCATTACTGCTGCGTGTGATTGGCAGTCCCGACCCATACGGTAAACAAACCGACGGCATGGGCGGTGCTACATCAAGTACTAGCAAAACCGTTATCTTAAGCAAAAGTGAACGTGAAGGTTACGACGTCGACTATCTGTTTGGGCAAGTTGCCATAGACAAGCCATTTGTCGACTGGAGCGGTAACTGCGGTAACCTAACCGCAGCGGTAGGCGCGTTCGCAATCAGCAACGGCCTTGTCGACAAGGATAAAATACCCGAAAACGGCATTGCCACCGTCAATATTTGGCAAGCCAATATCAACAAAGCCATAATCGCTAAGGTGCCAATGACCAGTGGCGAAGTACAGGAAACAGGCGACTTTGAGCTAGACGGCGTTACCTTTCCTGCAGCGGAAGTAGAAGTGGCATTTGTTGACCCAGCGGACGGTGAAGGGGCTATCTTCCCCACAGGGCGCTTAGTCGACACGCTGGAAGTCCCGAGCGTAGGCTCTCTTCAGGCGACCATGATAAACGCGGGTATTCCAACTATTTTCATCAACGCCGAAGATATTGGTTACACGGGTACTGAGCTGCAAGACGACATTAACAGCGATGCAGAAGCCCTGTCTAAATTCGAAGCCATTCGTGCACACGGCGCTGTTCAAATGGGCCTGATTAAAGATGTGGGCGAAGCCGCAAACAGACAGCACACTCCAAAAGTTGCGTTTGTCGCCCCTCCGAGAGGTTATAAAGCGTCAAGCGGCAAAGACATTTTGGGCTCAGACATTGATGTTTTGGTTCGCGCGCTGTCTATGGGTAAACTTCACCATGCAATGATGGGCACGGCAGCGGTAGCTATCGCAGCCGCTGCGGCTATACCAGGCACACTGGTCAATATTGCAGCTGGTGGAAGTGACAGAGACTCAGTTACCTTCGGGCATCCATCAGGGACGTTAAGGGTAGGTGCAAAAGCGACGTTTGAAGATAACAAATGGCAAATTAAGCAAGCTGTGATGAGCCGCAGTGCACGTATTTTGATGGAAGGTGCAGTGCGCGTTCCCGTCGAGCAAAGTTAGCAGCTCCTGTCTGAACAACACAATATTAGACAATACTTATTTAGACATAAGTATGAAACGCCCTCTCATTGAGGGCTTTTTTATATTTTATTGGTTATTATCAAGAGTCAAATGCCTTGAGTAAATCACATGTATAAAGTTCTTGTAGTAGAAGACAGTTTAACTGTCCGAAAGATAGTAAATAAACTCATTGAGGATAACCCTCACTTTACTTGTGATCTTTGTGAAGACCTCGCTGAAGCCCGAAGTGCACTTGAGAGCGATACCGAATACTTGGCAGCTATCGTCGACTTGAATCTTCCCGATGCTCCGAATGGCGAGAGCGTTGAACTCGCGCTTTCCTACAATGTTCCTACAATCGTACTGACTGGTAATTTTGACGAATTTACTCGGGCACAACTGCTCGACCAAGGTGTACTAGATTATATTACAAAAGAATCTCGTTACTCATACCTTCAAGTATCTAAATTAGTTGATCGCCTACGGAAAAATCTAACTACTAAAGTACTTGTTGTAGAGGATTCAAAAACGAGCCGCAATCACATTTGTTCATTACTCCGCAAATTCCAGTTTCAAGTACATGAAGCCACTGACGGCTTAGAAGCCCTAGATGTGCTTGAAAATCATCGCGATATCAAAATGGTGATTGCGGATCATAGAATGCCCAATATGGATGGCTATGAGCTTGTTAAAACCATTCGCCACGAACGGCGGATGCAAGATTTGGTTTTTATTGGCCTTTCTGCCACTGGCGACAGCGTGCTGACGTCTAAATTTATAAAAAGTGGAGCCAATGATTTCCTATCTAAGCCGTTTTATCACGAAGAATTTTACTGCCGCGTAATGCAGAACCTTGAATCCCAAGAAATGATTCAAACCATTCGTGACTCCGCCAATCTAGATGCGCTAACAAAGGTTTACAACCGACGCTTTCTACACGAAAAAGCTGAAGAGCTTTTTGCCAACAAAACGTCTAGAAAAAACGTCATTGTATCTATGATAGATGCCGACAATTTCAAAATTGTAAACGATACCTACGGCCACAAAACCGGCGATATGTTATTGCAAGAGTTCGCGGCGCTGCTTAAAGATTACTTCCCAGACGACCTTATTGTTCGCTACGGTGGCGAAGAGTTTACCGTGGTTTCAGTTAGGCCGCCAAAAGTGTACTTATCGGCGCTTTCAGCGTTTATGGACGCAGTACGCTCTACTATTTTTACCAACCACAAATTCAACATTACGTGCAGCATTGGAGTATGTGCTGAAGAACACAAATGTTTGGAGTCGCAATTAGAAGTGGCCGACGCCCGCTTGTACGAAGCTAAGCACGCGGGTAAAGATCAGATTATTCTAAGAGATTCAATCACTAAAACTGCTCACGCTTGATATGCCGCTTCTATAGAAGCCAAGTTGGTAACATATAGCTAATAAAAACCAGCAAGCCGAAGTAGCCTACCAACACAGTGGCAATTGACCTATCAATAAATAAATTGCCTTCATTCGACTTTGGAACCGAACACAAGTTGTCCTTATCACTAGGCGACAAGGTAGAGAGAATGACAGCTGGTACTACTGCGTTAGTGAATCCCGTAACATTCCACCAAAACCAAAACACGTCCTCGACAAAAAATGCGAACGAAAAATTAGTCAGCACACCACACATAAGGCCGATATTGACCTGTGTGGCATTTACCTTCTTCGTAAGTATGCCAAGTAGAAACACAGCCAAGACAGGGCCAAAAAAGACAGAGCCCACTTTGTTCACCGCTTCTATTACGGTAGGCGCTATATCGCCAGCATTGAGTGAAAGCAGCAAAATAATCACACCCCATATCAGCCCCGCTAATTTCGCGTTGCGAAGATAGCGTTCAGATTTGGCTTGTTTTCCCTTCAATTTGAAATAATCTTCCAGTGAAACAGCTGCGAGGGAATTGATGGCAGAACTCAGTGATGACATAGCTGCAGCAAGAATAGCGACCACAAGCAAGCCGATAAGCCCATGAGGTAAATAGTTAAGAATAAATACCGGCATAAGCCAGTCTGGATTATCTTTAGGAATTTGAGATGACAGGTTAGCGTCGTTGAACGCTAACGTACCTATCACCAAGCCTGCTAGACAATATAGAAGTGTTATTGGAAACCTGAAAATGCCGTTGGCGAGCATTATCTTTTTTAGATCGCTTTCTGATCTAGCTGACAGTGCTCGTTGCGCTTCAGATTGATCGCACCCATAGTAAGAGGCATAAAGGATAACGCCCCCTAATACCATAGGTAAAAAGCCGAAGCCGTCTCCATTAAACCCTAGAGAGGAAAAATTAAGGGTAGAAACTCGTTCGCTAGGAAGTAATTGTAGAAAAGGTTCCCAACCGCCCAATGCGCTAAGACCAAACGCAATACAAATTGCAGTGCCCAATACAATAATCACCATTTGAACGGCATCACCGTATACAACGGCTCTCATGCCGCCCTGCAAGGAATATAAAATGGTAATAACACCAATGAGTAATATTGCCTGCGTGGATGAAATCTGCATGGTTCCTTGCAATATAATGGATAGCGCGTAAACCATTATGCCGGTAGCAAAGGCTCTGCTAAATTGGAATACAACACTGATACAAATACGGGTAGAGATAGAAAAACGACGTTCAAGGTAGTCGTATATACTCACTACACCACTTCGGTACAGAGTTGGTAATACAAAGGTAGCGAGTAACAACATGGCTAAAGGCACCGCAAGTTCATAAGAGAGCCAAATCAAGCCTCCTCCTTCACGAAAACCGACAAATGCGGGAGCGGAAATAAAACTGACCGCAGAAAGTTGCGTCGCCATAACCGATAGTAACAGCGGTTTCCAACCTAAGCTTCTACCTGCTAGAAAGTAATCTTTCTTCGACTGCTGTCCGCGCAAGCTGAAGCCTATGGCGAGTAGCGCAATGAGGTAAAACGCGATGACACTGTAATCTAGAATATCCATATAGACGTACGGTTGAGTAACTAAATACCTACCATTACATAAACTCGGTCTATTTGCATAAAAAAGCGTATAAAAACTGCTCACAAAGAAACGGTGTGCGTTACATCCAAGACTTTCTGGTTGACTCCACCTCGAATATCACACGATCTGCTAGTTTGTTAACATAATCTTCTGGTAAAAACGGTACCGTCACCGCGCCTGAAGCCAGCACGAATTTTATCGTAGCAAGCTTGTTACGCTTCATAAACACGCTCTGCTTAACAATAACTTGCTGCGCTTTGTAGGGCTCGAAGTACTGATAGTCTACGCCTACTCGTCCCCGTCTTATGTAAACGTACTCGTTATCGTAGGCTATTCCCCAGCGCCACCATCTAAGGGTTAGTAAAAGGGCCACTATGATAAAAGTTGAGACTGCCCCAACGATAATGTCTAGATGAGATGTTACTGCGCCAACGACGAAAATGCCGAGAAGTGGAGTAGTCCAAGCGGCTAGCAGCCAAAACCGAATGAATCGCCGACTTATCGTTTGATAATGCTGCCCACGCAAATCACAGCCAGGCATCACTTCTTGACTAAGTGCAAAAGCTTCGTCTTCCGTTACTGATGGCACAATTAGCTTGTTTGGCGACATGAGTTCTTGCATTTGCTGCCCAGCCGTAGAGTTCTGCTCAAAATACAAATTGACCCGCTTTAGTATTTTATCCAGCCAGTCTTGCTTCGCCGTAATCATTTGGATGCGTGATGCTCGCATGCTAACTTCCAGCTTATTAAGCAAGCCGCTTCGGCGGATATAGCGGTCTCCTGCCCTGGAAAGCGTATAACCATAAAACGTGAATAGCGCACCACCAACACTGAGCAGTGCCACCAACGCCATAAGCATCATGAGAATGACGAATGCATAAAGTCCAAATTGCCACCAAGCAACCGTCTGTTCACCAACCAGCTGATTTAGCTGTAAGCCCTTATCGGCTAGCCACTCTGACACTACGCCAAATACGTCGTCATAAAAAGGCGCAGCAGCACCCAGTATGATCCACACGCGATTATTGGTAATACCATGAATAATAATATCTTTCACAGAGCGTCGATTTAACACTTCTTCATTTATATTGGAGTTAGCTATCGCTCTTTGTCCCACGCTTTGTGTTCGCGAAGGCGGACTCATTTCATCGGTCGATTCACCGTCAGAGAAATCAGTACCAGATAGTTCATTGCTCTCACCCACTTCGTGATGCGCTTTTTCATACAACACCTGCTTCTTCAGCGCTTCGGCATAGTCTTCTGGCACCGCCACTATTTTTGCTTCTTCTTTACTGCTTCCTGCGGTATCAAGAACCACTAACGCGTACCCAAAAGGACGATAATAAAAAGGGCGCTCTATCTTAACGTTTTGAATACGCCACAGAGGCAGGTTGGTATAGCGGCGCTGGAACACACCATGGTGAATCTCAACGTGCTGGTTGTGCACTCGAAACTTGTACATTAAAAAGCTTATTACGCCGCTACTACTGGTAGTCAAAAACAAGATCCCGGCACCGATTAGAACTTCAGGCGACAGCAGGTTATCCCAAATATTAAACGATATTGCTAAGGCCGGAATGGTGTAGATAAGCACTTGTGCCGAGGCGGAAAAATTACGAATGGTAAAGTATAAAATAGAAATAAGAGAAAGACGCTGCCACTCGTCACCCGTTTCTACTTTAAGCGTCGGTTCTATCACAGCTGCATCTGTTTTTTGCTGTTTTGATAGATTATGTTCAGGAGCTTCGCTTGAAGACGTTTCTGATACCGTCATTAGCGTGCACTAACGTCTTTGTGAGCAAGTATGAACTCACGTAGCTGCTCTGCCCTTTTAATACTTAACCCTGGTATTTCAAAAGTATGCATTTCTCCACCAGCAGAAAATACCTGAAGTGAAGCAAGACCCGCCCATCTGTCCAAAGGACCACGATTAACTTCAACGTGCTGAACACGCAAAATAGGTTGGCACGAGAGTTTTCTGAAAATTAGCCCTGACTGTTTGCTAATATCTTGCTCTCGAATCGCATAAAATATGCGTACATCAGCAAAAACGTGATACGACGCCCACATGCTGCCTAAAGCGACGATACCTGTAATAACATATGGATAAGCCTGTAGTAATCCTTCGGGTAATGACCAAAAGCTTTGGAATCTAACCGCGGAGGCAATACCTATTAGCACTAAGGCTATCAATCCAATTGAGAAAATATTGAGTGCCCGGTACTTCTTAGAAATAGGCAGTAACGCGAGTGTTTGAAGAGAGGGGATTTCATCCACGCTTAGTTGATTGTTTGAAAATACGATCTCTTGTTGTGCGCTTGTTCTTGTCACATTAATTCCTTTTACCACCGAAAGATGCAAACAGCCCACCACCTCTTTGAGAGCCATTTAGCTAAATAGCAACGCTGTTCTTAACGTCTAGCCTACCGCTGTCTTGATAACAAAAAAGAGGGCAAGCCCTCTTTTTCGCATTACCTATTAAAGGGCGCACCGCGTCAGCTAGTCGTCAACCTGCTGTTCATTTAACCAATCGTGTAGTGCCTTCATGTCGTGTTGAACAGCCATTTGCAGCTCTTCTACCCAATCGTGCACGTTCTCCCACCATGTAGGGTGGTCGCCCTGCTGAATTTGGTTAGCAATTCGCTGTACACGAGCCAAGCCTACAGAGCCTGCGGCGCCTTTTATTTTGTGAGCCTGTGAGCAAACTTCCGATTTTTCGTCGGCACTTAAGCTTAGCTGCAGTATTTCCATGTATTCCGGCATTTTTTCTTGGAACACTTTAACGCTAGCACGCACCATTTCGTCCCCTATGGTATCCACTAACATCTGCAACAAGTCCATATCTAAAATGTTACTTAATGTTTTATTCGGTTCTGGGCGCTCTACTTCACCGTCAATTTCAAGCGGCGCAGGTGGTGCATGAAACAACTCATTAAACACTTCAATAACCCGAGACTTCTTGATTGGCTTTGCAATCACATCGTCCATTCCGTTTTCTAAATACTCATCGCGCTTTTTAATGACGTTTGCCGTTAGCGCGACAATAGGCGTTTGCATGACCAAATCTTCTTCAATAATCGTGCTTGCTACATCGAATCCGGTCATATCAGGCAGCTGAATGTCGAGCAAGATAAGGTCGTATTGGTTTTCCCTGACTTTATCGATAGCTTCTTGCCCTGTCATAGCCACATCAACTTTCTGACCCAGCTTCTCTAGCAAGGCCTTGGCGACCATAACGTTTAATTCGATATCTTCTACTAACAAGATATTAAGCCCTGTCACTTGAAGCTGCGCCACTTTCATTGGGCTATTAGAGATTTGAACTGGCAACACAATTTCAAAACGAGTGCCTTTACCCACTTTACTAGAAACGTGAATTTCGCCTTTCATTAGGTCGACCATCTGCTTACAAATAGCCAATCCAATACCGGTACCTGTGGCCGATTGATGGTCTGGGTGATCGACCTGATAATACATAGCAAAAATCTTATCAATCTCACTTTCTGGAATACCCACTCCAGTATCTTCAATGACAAAGGTAACATACGCCTTGTCGCCATCTGGTTTCGTTGATGAAACCGATAAGCTTACGTGCCCTTTTTGCGTAAATTTCACTGCATTAAACAAGATATTCCACAAAATTTGACGAAGGCGCGTGCCATCTATTTCAACAAGACGGGGAAGTGGCTCGTTGATTGTTGTTTTAAGCTCTAGCTGTTTGTCAGCGGCCAACAGGCGAATAATGCTACTGAGTTCCTCGGTAAAATCTTTCAACGATATAGTTTTAAGACTTAGTTCAAGTTTGTCTCTATCTAATTTATCTAGGTCAATAATGTCGTTAAAGATATTACCTAGCGTAATGGCACTTGCGTAAATTGTACTAACCCAGCTAAATTGCTCGTCGCTTAACTCGGTATCACGCAGCATGCGACTTAAGCCAACAATACCGTTCAATGGTGTACGAAGCTCATGGCTGATGGTCGCGATAAAGCGCGTTTTATCTGTGCTAGCTTTCGCCGCAGCATTTTCAGCCTGTTTACGCTCAGTCATGTCGCGACCGAATGATAGTAGCCCCAAGCGGTTGCCTTCTTTATCGAAGAAAGGTACGCGCTTCATTTCAAAGTAGCGACGTCGGCCGTCAGCAAAGCGAAGCCACAGCTCTTCTGTAATACTTGCGTTGGTTTCTAGTACTTCGTGATCACTCGCAACAATTTGCCGTGCCAGTTCTTCTTCATATACATCTTTTGGCGTTAAACCAAGCAGTTCTTGCTCAGTTTTACCCGTCATCAACTCGGCAATGCGGTTGCATCCCGCAAATCGGCCTTCTTCATTGCGATAGTAAATTAAGTCTGGCGAAGCATCGATAATGGAACGAAGTAATGTAGATAAACGGCGCGCCTGGGCCTCTTGTTCGGATTTATCCTGAATTTCTTTTTCTAAATCTTTAAATAGCGCTTCACGCTCTTCTTGAGCCTGCTTACGCTGCTCTATTTCGTGATTTAGCTGGCGAATATTGCTCTGTAATTCTCGGTTAAGAAAAACGTCTTCTTCACGTAAACTTTCTAGCTGACTAACGACTTCTTTAAGATTAGTACGCGAATTCTCTAGCTGCTTAATTAGTTCACTGAAAAAGTAGAGAACCCATGGCGCAGACAGCATGGTAAGAATAACGGCACTTATGAAATCATCGGGTTGAACTTGGCTTCCCATACTTACGCGTATCACGTAAGAACCGCCCAGTGTGAACACAAGCGAAAGAACAACAAATAAGATGCTGAGCTTTAGAGTGCCAAAACGCTGAACAAATTGAGCAAAGCGGATTGCCCAAGAATCGTTTGGTGAATCTGAATGCATGTATGTCTAATCTAAACTTATTTTGCCTTTATCCTATCAGGCTTTACCCTTTTCGGGAATGCGGTTTGTCAAAGCAGAAATCTACCTTCCTGTTCGGCGTCAAGATTTGAAAGGTGACTTTTCAATAATTTCATTTAGGTAGCGAGTATTCACCCACCCTACTTTTGTGTAAGACACTTTCGCCCACTCTCCCTGCTTTTCTAATATTTTTAATACCTCGCCCTTGTGCAATCCATTTTCGATCGTTGGAAATGAAACGTCGGGGCCTTTTCTCACATTCAGTGAATTAGCACTTACATTAGCCACCCGCTTTACAGCACTACCAAGATCACGCTGCAATTGATCGTGGGCTTCTCGTTGTGAACTCGACTCTTTTTTTTCATTAGCCCATTTTTCGCTACCACCTTGTAAAACGATAGCCTTAAATTTTTGAATCGGAAAAGCGGGCCCGGGATCAACCTTTCTTGACGGCGCGATTTCATCGTGCCCAACAATAGTAGAAATGTTGTAATACCTGCATAGTGTTTTGCAAAGAGAAAGCGTATTTGCAAGTTGCACGTCGGTATACTTGTGCCAGTAACCGATTGTCTGCTGATTATTGTGTTGCGCTGTTAATACTTCACACTCACTATAAATTTCACCAAACCAGCTTTCATACGCGCCGTTTCCTCTCGCTTTTAGCTGGCCAGCATTGTCTAGTTCAATACCAATAGAATATTGGTTTAACCCACTGCGACCTTCATAGTGACTGTCTCCAGCATGCCACGCTATTTTATTGGTCGGCAATATTTGAACAATGTTGCCATTTCGACCCACAACAAAGTGAGCCGACACATTATTGTCTGGATGAGTTAGCACATTCACAGAAGAAGCGAGACTACTCCCTGCAGTGAAATGTATAACGATGGTGTCGGGGCGGCCGTTTTGAAAATATCCAGAAGTGTTGGGAGACGACTTAAAACTTACGTTCTCGCCCGTCAATAAATGGTTGTCTATATCAAAGGCATAATTGGATGTTGCGTGTAGTGCTTTCATTAAATAGCCCTCATTGGCTTGATAGCATATGCTTTCAGTGAATTTTTATTCTTTTGCTGTCACTAAAGCACCCGTGAAAATTACACGAATGCCGTATCAAGTGTTGAAGCTATGAGCTTTAACCTTACACGCGAATAATTTTTAACCAATATAGCAAAACACTAATGTAAGTGGAACCATACCTTTACGAGTTAATAAAAATACAAACAAAACAGCCATTGACAACATAAAACAGCAGCTCCACTGCATAACTATTCACAACAAAAGATTAAATGAGAACCAATATCATTTAAGGGAGGTTAACCATTTCGTTTTATAAGTTGATAACATTTTTATTACAAACCTGACTAAAACTCCTTATCCTATTGATAAAAAAGAATTAAATTATATTTATACTAATTCACTATAAAGCTTATACTTTTAGCGTTTGATTTTATTTTTCAATGTGGGTATTTTGTACGGCCCGCATCGCAATAATGCATAAAAATGCGGAAACGACTGGAATCCTCTAATAATAAATAACGACAAGAAAGGCGCACGCCGCTAGCAATAACGCTCGCAGGCTTAAAAGACGTCTAACAATGTTGTGATACGCAAACCTAGGCGCATCTACACGCAACGCATACCTTGCCCAGTCAAAAGGTTGAAGGAGTTAAGAGATGAGTTTATATAATCCCAATGATTCCCGGGACAACTGTGGGTTTGGCTTAATAGCGCATACTCACGGGGAAGCCAGTCATGAATTGGTAACGACTGCTATTCACGGTTTAGACCGTATGCAGCATCGTGGCGGTATCGCCGCCGACGGGAAAACCGGTGACGGCTGTGGTTTATTACTGCAGAAACCGGATGCGTTCTTCCATGCAATCGCCGAAGAAAATGGCTGGAAACTCAGCAAAAAATACGGCGTGGGCATGATTTTCTTAAGTCAGGACCCGGTACTTGCGCAAACTGCGCGTGAAGTACTTAATGAAGAACTTGAAAAAGAAACACTTTCAGTAGTGGGTTGGCGCGAAGTGCCTGTCGACCGCTCAGTACTGGGTGAATTAGCGCTTACAGGCGTTCCGCAAATCGAACAGGTATTTGTGAACGCACCAGCAGGCTGGAGAAAACGCGACCTTGAGCGTCGTTTGTATATGATCCGCCGCCGCGCTGAAAAACGTCTTGAGAAAGATCCCGATTTTTACGTAGCTTGTTTGTCAGGCTTAGTAACGATCTACAAAGGCTTGGTAATGCCAAAAGACTTACCCGCCTTTTATCACGATCTTGCCGATGAGCGTATGCAAAGCGCAATTTGCGTTTTCCACCAACGCTTCTCAACAAATACATTACCACGCTGGCCTCTTGCTCAGCCTTTCCGCTTCCTTGCGCACAATGGTGAAATTAACACTATTAAAGGAAACCGCGACTGGGCCATGGCACGTGCAGCTAAATTTGCAACGCCACTTATTCCAGACCTTAAAGATGCAGCACCTTTCGTTAATACCGAAGGATCAGACTCATCATCGCTGGATAACATGCTGGAGCTATTCTTAGCCGGCGGTATGGATTTATTCCGTGCTATGCGGTTACTTGTTCCACCCGCCTATCAAAACAACAAAACCATGGACGATGACCTTCGTGCATTTTACGAGTTCAACTCTATGCACATGGAACCATGGGACGGCCCAGCGGGTATCGTTTTAACTAACGGTCGCCACGTAGCCTGTAACCTTGATAGAAACGGTCTACGTCCTGCGCGTTACGTTATCACTAAGAACGGTTTCATTACCCTAGCCTCAGAAGTAGGTATCTGGGATTACGAGCAAGCTGACGTAATTGAAAAAGGCCGCGTAGGCCCAGGTGAAATGCTTGCTGTAGACACATACACAGGCAAAATCTGGCGCTCTACTGAAATTGATGACGACTTAAAAGCCCGTCACCCATATAAAGAGTGGCTAGAAAAACACATTCGCCGACTAACGCCAATTGAAAAACTTGATGCTTCATTAATTGGCAAGCGCGTGTTTGACGACGATGCCATGGCGGTGTACCACAAGCTACACGCCTACAGCTATGAAGAAATTCAACAAGTTGTAAAAGTACTCGCGAAAGATGGTCAAGAAGCCGTTGGTTCAATGGGTGATGACACGCCAATGGCGGTTATGTCCTCGCGTCAGCGTACCGTTTACGACTATTTCCGTCAGCAATTCGCACAGGTTACTAACCCGCCTATCGACCCGCTACGTGAAAACCACGTTATGTCGTTGGCAACCTGTATTGGCCGCGAGCAAAACGTATTTAGCGAAACCTCAGGTTACGCCGACCGCGTATTGTTCGACTCGCCAGTACTAATGTATACCGACCTTAAACAATTGCGCGAGTTTAACCCTGACAACTACTACTCAGAAGTCGTCGAGCTTCAATATGCACCGCAAGAAGGTTTGAAGAAAGCCATTGAGCGCGTGTGTAACGAAGTAGAAATGCTGGTTAAGAACAAGCGTGCTGCGTTCGTTATTCTGTCTGACAGAAACATTAAGCAAAATCGCTTGGTAATCCCTGCGGCAATGGCAGTTGGTGCGGTACAGCGTCGCCTAGTTGAAAAGTCATTGCGCTGCGATGCTAACGTTGTTGTTGAAACAGCAAGTGCCCGCGATCCACACCATTTTGCAGTGTTGATTGGCTTAGGTGCCACTGCGGTTTACCCATTCCTTGCATACGAAACTATTGAGCAGCTTTGTGAAAAAGGCGAGCTAGATATTTCTCCTATGCAGGCCACGTTGAACTACCGTAAGGGTATTAACAAGGGCTTGTATAAGATCATGTCGAAAATGGGCATTAGCACCGTTGCTAGCTACCGTAGCTCTAAATTGTTTGAAGCAGTGGGTATTAACAACGAAGTGATGAAGTTATGCTTTAAAGGTGTAACCTCACGCATTCAAGGTGCGGGTTTCGATGATTTCCATCAAGACCTTATCAACCTAAACCGTATTGCGTGGCTTAAGCGTAAGTCTGTCGATCACGGCGGCTTGCTTAAATACGTTCACGGCGGCGAATATCACGCTTATAACCCAGACGTAGTCAGTACGCTTCAAAAGGCTGTGGTGTCAGGTAACTACGACGACTACCAGCAATATGCCAAGCTTGTTAACGAGCGTGCGCCTGCGCACATTCGCGACTTACTCGCTATTAACCCTAATTGCGACCCTATTGATATTAGCGAAGTTGAAGCACCGGAAAATTTATTCCCACGCTTTGATACTGCGGCGATGTCAATTGGTGCACTAAGCCCTGAAGCGCATGAAGCGCTAGCGATTGCCATGAACCGCCTAGGCGGTCAGTCTAACTCAGGGGAAGGTGGCGAACACCCCTCTCGCTTTGGGACTGAAAAGAACTCTAAAATTAAGCAGGTGGCTTCAGGTCGCTTTGGTGTAACGCCTCACTATTTGGTTAACGCTAACGTTATTCAAATTAAAGTGGCGCAGGGTGCAAAACCGGGTGAAGGTGGTCAGCTTCCAGGCGATAAGGTAAATAAATACATCGCACAGCTACGTTTTTCTGTGCCGGGTGTAACCCTTATTTCACCGCCTCCACACCACGACATTTACTCAATTGAAGATTTGGCACAGCTAATTTTCGATTTGAAGCAGGTTAATCCAACGGCACTTATATCCGTTAAGCTAGTATCTGAGCCGGGTGTTGGCACCATTGCAACGGGTGTAGCGAAAGCCTATGCCGACCTTATCACCGTTTCAGGTTACGACGGCGGTACAGGTGCAAGCCCGCTAACATCAGTTAAGTATGCGGGTAGTCCTTTCGAGCTTGGTTTATCTGAAACGCAACAAGCGCTAATTGAAAACGGCCTACGTCACAAAGTACGCGTTCAAACCGACGGCGGTTTGAAAACAGGCTTAGACGTAGTGAAAGCCGGTATTTTAGGTGCTGAGAGCTTCGGTTTTGGTACTGGCCCAATGGTAGCGCTAGGTTGTAAATACTTGCGTATTTGCCACCTAAACAACTGTGCGACCGGTGTTGCAACGCAGGATCAAAAACTGCGTGACGACCACTTCATTGGCTTACCTGACATGGTAATGAACTACTTTAAGTTTATTGCTCAAGAAGTACGTGAAATCATGGCGTCTATCGGTATTGCTAAGTTCGACGACCTTGTTGGTCGCACAGAACTACTTAAAGTTTTAGATGGCATTACCGCTAAGCAAAACCGTTTAGATTTAACTCCGCTGCTAGCGCAGCCTAAAGCAGGCGACCATACGCGCTTATTCTGCTCACAAACGACCAACGCACCTATCGATAAAGGTGAGTTGAACGCGCAGATGCTTAAAGACGGCCAGCAAGCGGTTGTTGACGGTAAATCTATTACCCTTAAATACCCAATCCGCAATACGGATCGTTCTGTCGGCGCGTTGCTATCAGGTGAAATCGCTAAACACCACGGTAACCACGACTTTGAAGATACACCTATCAAAGTTGAGCTTACAGGTACAGCGGGTCAGAGCTTCGGTGTGTGGAACGCTGGCGGCCTGCATATGCACCTTGAAGGTGATGCCAACGATTATGTAGGTAAAGGGATGACCGGCGGTAAGCTTGTTATTCACCCACCTCGTAACATCTCTTACGACGCCCACGACAGCGCCATTATGGGTAACACCTGCCTTTACGGTGCAACAGGCGGTAAGCTGTTTGCTGCTGGCCGTGCTGGCGAGCGCTTCGGCGTACGTAACTCTGGTGCTATTGCGGTAGTTGAAGGCATTGGCGATAACGGCTGTGAATATATGACAGGCGGTATCGTGGCTGTACTTGGTCCGGTTGGTGTTAACTTCGGTGCAGGTATGACTGGTGGTTTTGCTTATCTTATGGATGATGGCGACGACCTTGATAACCGTGTAAATGCGGAACTGGTCGATGTAATGCCAATTGAAGATAAAGCGATTCTTGCTGAGCACTTACGTGGCTTAATTAATCAGCATTACGAAGAAACAGGAAGCGAGCACTCGCTGTCGTTGCTGACTGACTTCGCCGCAACGCTGAAACGCTTCAAGCTTATTAAGCCAAAAACCAGTGATGTGAAAAACTTGCTTGGTCACATCAGTCGTTCAAGTGCTGAATTACGCATTCAGGCTCAGTAGGAGGATTTAGTTTATGGCAAAGAACGTATATCAATTTGTCGATGTTGAACGTATCGATCCGCCGAAAAAGCCGATCATGGTACGTAAACAAGAGTTCGCGGAAATTTATCAACCGCTGAGCCAATCTCAAACCGAAGGCCAAGCAGATCGCTGCTTGGACTGCGGTAACCCATACTGTGAATGGAAGTGCCCGGTGCACAACTACATTCCTCAGTGGTTAAGCTTGGCGAACGAAGGCCGAATTCTAGAAGCTGCGGAACTTTCTCATAAAACCAACAGCTTGCCGGAAGTATGCGGCCGCGTATGTCCCCAGGACAGACTGTGCGAAGGTGCATGTACACTGAATGACGATTTTGGTGCAGTTACTATCGGTAGTATTGAAAAGTACATTACTGATACTGCATTCAAAATGGGCTGGCGCCCAGATATGTCTGACGTGGTATGGACCGATAAGAAAGTGGCAATTGTAGGTGCAGGCCCTGCGGGTCTTGCATGTGCAGATATCCTAGTTCGCAACGGCGTTAAACCTGTTGTTTACGACAAATACGAAGAAATTGGTGGCCTACTTACATTTGGTATCCCGTCTTTCAAACTAGAGAAAGACGTAATCAAGCTACGCCGCCAAATCTTTACCGAGATGGGCGTTGAGTTCGTACTTAACACTGAAATTGGTAAAGACGTCCAGTTCCAGGATTTACTTGATAAATACGATGCTGTTTTTCTTGGCATGGGTACGTACAAGTCGATGCAAGGTGGTTTCGATAACGAAGAAGTTGAAGGCGTTCACGAAGCCTTACCTTTCCTTATCGCCAACACCAATCGCGTAATGGGCCTTGAAAAAGATCCTGCTGATTACATTGATATGAAAGGCAAGCGCGTCGTTGTATTAGGTGGTGGTGATACCACCATGGACTGCGTTCGTACATCAATTCGCCAAGGTGCTGCCCAAGTGACCTGTGCATACCGCCGGGACGAAGAAAGCATGCCAGGATCTCGCCGCGAAGTTGTTAATGCTAAAGAAGAAGGGGTTGAGTTTAAATTCAACCTTCAGCCGCTAGACATTGCAGTAGATGAAAACGGTAAGGCGTGTGGTGTTAAGTTGGTTAAAACCGAAATGGGGCCACCGGACGCCAATGGTCGCCGCCGTCCTGTTGAAGTGGAAGGTTCAGAGCACGTATTAGAAGCTGACGCGGTGATCATTGCTTTCGGCTTCCAGCCAAGCCCTGCGCCATGGTTTGCTGACTTCGGCATTATGCTTGATGAAAAAGGTCGCGTACGCGCGCCATCTGCTGGCAAATTTGCTTACCAGACCTCTCACCCGCAAGTCTTTGCCGGTGGCGATATGGTACGTGGTAGTGACTTGGTTGTTACTGCTATCGACGAAGGCCGCAAAGCCGCAGAAGGGATTATGGATTATATTGGCGTTTAACCTTCGCTAACAAGTCCTTTTATGAGAAGCTCGATAGTTCTGCTATCGAGCTTTTTTTATTTAAAACTAAGAAGATACGATTTACATTGGGCAATATAGTTAATTTAAGAGAGCACATCATGGGATTACGGATCGGTCTACTTTGTGGACTCGCCTTACTTTCTTTTTCTTATTCGTCATACGCGAACGACGATAATCCGCCTACCGACGCTATAGCAACGGCGGTATTTAATGACTACCTTGAATATCTCACACTACCAAACGTCGCCACGCAGTCGGCTAGCGATATTCGAAAAGTAGCAGAATGGACAGCTCAGAAATACAGTGAATATGGTATAGACACACAGCTTCTCGATAATGAGGGCATGCCTATGATGTATGCTGAATATAAATTAGCCGATGAAAATGCTCCCACTATTCTTTTTTATGCACACATGGATGGTCAAGCAGTTAACGCAGAACTTTGGGATCAAAAAAGCCCATGGCAACCTGTGCTAAAAGCAGAAGAGGATGGTGCATGGGTGGAAAAGCCTCTCTCGCTGCTAAAAAATAGTGTCAATCCTAATTGGCGTATATTTGCGCGCTCAGCGTCAGATGATAAAGCGCCCATTATGATGCTGCTTGCGGCAATGCACGCGTTATCAGTAAATCAAACGTCACCTTCAATCAATGTGAAGGTGCTTTTAGATTCAAATGAAGAAGGTGGTTCTCCATTACTCGCTGAGGTTATTCAGAAAAATAAAAGTCTACTTTCAGCAGATGCAGTGGTGATGCTGGACGGGCCCATGCATCCCTCTAACGCACCCACCGTAGTTTTCGGGCACCGTGGTGCCACCCTTGTCAAGCTAACCGTTTATGGGCCTATCTCAGACAGCCATAGTGGTCACTTCGGTAACTACATTCCAAACCCTGCCTTTATGCTTTCGTCTCTTCTAGCAAGTATGAAAAATGACAAAGGCCAAGTTGTTATACCTGGTTACTATGGTGATTCACCATTATCAGAAGCAGAAATACAGGCATTACATAATATTCCCATTGACGAAGATGCACTTCTTTCGCGTCTGGGCGTTGCGAAATCAGAGTCAGTGGGAAGCAACTACTATGAATCTATTAGCCTTCCTTCTTTAAATATCAATGGATTAAGTGCAGCAAGCACAAAAGCAGTGAGAACGATCATTCCAGCCGAAGCGTCCGTATCCTTGGATATAAGAACAACAAAAAAAGCACACTCATCTCGACAGACTGCTCTTTTAAGGAAATTCATAGAGTCAAAGGGATACCTAGTTGTTGATGAGACACCTTCAACAACATTACGTTTAAAACACGAAAAACTTATTCGAATGGAGATAAATCAAGGAACTGCCGCCCTTCAGACCCAACTCAATGCGCCAGTTGGTCAATGGGCACAAGAGGCGCTTGAGTCTGCGAGGAATGAAAAAGCCATCCTTATCCCGTTAATGGGAGGTACTGTGCCTACTGCTCCCCTTGTAACTAACTTAAAGAAACCTGTGATACTCATTCCATTGGTAAA
Organism: Alteromonas sp. 5NW40-0090; assembly: GCF_057552975.1. Taxonomy (NCBI): domain Bacteria; kingdom Pseudomonadati; phylum Pseudomonadota; class Gammaproteobacteria; order Alteromonadales; family Alteromonadaceae; genus Alteromonas; species Alteromonas sp. 5NW40-0090. Next base: position 219,023 of record NZ_BAAJLT010000007.1, on the reverse strand, counting down.
TGCTGATAATAATCAGCATGCTCCTAATGAAAACTTGCGGATTGGCAACTTTTACAGCGGGACGCAGATTTTGTATGAGCTGTTAACTACGCCTTATCCAAATTGAATTAAGATAGTAAAAGAGCGTAAGCGATATACCAGAAACCTTGATTGCATACGTTAATAGACCAAGGTTTAGTTGATGTAAAAGAGCAACGTCTCTAGTATTTCAAACTTAAGTAAAAAACTAACTTGATCAAGAGTCTATCTATGAAGAACTTAGATGTTAAAAGACTTGCCATCTATCTAACCTTATTATCAGGCATGAGTGGCTTATCTTATGCCGATACTGTTTCGGTAGAGGCAACGCTATCACGCGCAGATACCGCTAAACCTAGGATAGCGTCCTGTCCTTCTGAGTTCCAGCAGGTAAAAATTGCTCAAGATGCTCGTCAATGCCAAGCCTTTGACGAACCCTTGACGTCTGTGATGGTTTATCATTCACCCGCTGCTCCTGAGGCTATGGTTAATCTCTATCAAACGGCTCATCCTGCTTTAAAAACCCACGTTCCAGTTAATGGACGAACACTACTGTCCTCTTCAGACAAAACCATCAGAGTTATTGTAAGCCCAGATAAAACAGGCTCTCAAGTCGACATTTTGGTTACGTCAAACGCTAATTGAACTCTACTTTCAAAAGCCAGTGAAAAACATGCTCATGTTGGCATCTGGCTTGCAATTTCACTGTAAACAACATGATGACAACGTTTGGCGTCATTTTTCTGACACCAGCGAAGCTAAAAGAAGTAGGCTAGATCTTCAGTGATAAATTAGCGCACCGTAAATAGCTTAACGTCATTCGCTTTTATTTTTGAAATTTGCGAGGGTTACGATGGAATTGGCAATTATTCTAATGATGTTACTTATTGTCGTTGCACTAGGTGCCATAAAATTGTCAGACGGTGGAGTCGCTTTTCCATTTAGGCGAAAGCCACAACTGTTCACGCCGGTAGAGCATACCTTTTTGAACCTTATCGAACAGGCCATGGGACGAGAGTTTAGGATTGTGTGTCGTGTACGTCTTAATGACTTGGTCTCAGTACGTCAATCTGCCAACAAGAAGACAGCAAGCCAAGCTATTAGTAGAGCATCAAGCAGGCAGCTAGACTTTGTGTTGGTGGATAAACAAGATATGAGCCCGGTAATGGCCATCGACTTAGTCCATAGCCAAGGTAAAGAGGGTTACAAAGCGCAAAAAGATTGGTTTGTAACAGGCGCATTAGATGCAGCCGGCCTTCCTCATGCACGAATAAAAGTAAAATCTGGCTACACCGTCGATGACATTCGCGAATGTTTGGAAAACAAACTTATTCCGTATCGTCGATTACAAAATAAGATGGCTCAATTGCCAACGCATAACCCAGAGCCACCTAAGCGCCCTACTCGCCCGGTGCGCTCAAGCAGACCAGCTGCCGCCTGATAAGGTAAACTCACCTTTCCCCTAGCCTTTGTTGCTCAACTGTTTTCTTACTCTCAAATAGTGCAACAAAGGCATTTTTCTGTCAGTTTCTTTGTTTTCCTTATACAATTAATACATTCAACAGCGTATTCACGCGTTAAATTCCCTTAACACCGTCGGTATAGTTATGAAAAAAATTGGTATTTTAGGTGCAATGGATGAAGAAGTTGCGCTACTTAAAGCGTCTCTTTGGAATGTTAAAGAAACCCAGTGGAAGCACCTTACATTTTATGAAGGCACGCTTGACGACATAGAAGTGGTGTTAGTTAAATGCGGTATTGGAAAAGTGGCAGCAGCTATCGCCACTACCGTACTCATTGAGCAATATGCACCCGATGCTGTGGTTAACACCGGCTCTGCAGGTGGCTTCGACAAGAACCTGAACATTGGTGATTTAGTGATTGCCAGTCACGTTATCCATCACGATGCTAATCTAACTCACTTTGGCTACAAACTCGGTCAATGTGCCGGTATGCCAGAAGACTTCCGTTGCGATACAACATTAATGGAAACGGCCCGAACCGCCGCTGCAGGTATTACATCGCTTCAGTCTACGACAGGTTTAATTTGTACGGGTGATGCATTTATTGGTAGCGATGAAGCAGTAGCGGAATTGCGCGAAAACTTTCCGGATATGAAAGCTGTTGAGATGGAAGGTGCAGCCATTGGCCAAACCTGCCATATGCTCGACACGCCATTTCTCGTAATTCGTTCGTTATCTGATATTGCAGGCAAAACATCATCCGTAAGCTTTAAAGAGTATCTAGAGACTGCCGCTAAGCATTCTGCACAACTTGTAATGGCAATGATTAAAACCCTCGCCAAATAAGATGACAGAAGTTATTAGCGACCCGAATTATCAGTCGCTATTCGTACTTTGGTTGGCTATCGCCATCGACGCTCTGTGGCGCTGGCCCCAAAGTACTCATCCATTAACGCTAATGCGCTACCTTGTTTTGCAAATGGGGCGCAAAGTGGTGCCATCTGCCAAATATGGTCCGTCTCAGCACTACATTTCAGGCACGTTAGCTGCGTTGGTACTTCTCGCGCCTCTGATAATCTGCGTAACCATTCTAGTGTATATGGCGCAGTACCCTGTTTTCTTCGAAGCCATTATTCTTGTTGCACTCCTCGACTTCGGCTACCAGCGTCAGCAGTATAAGAAGGTGCTAGGAAGTGTGGGAAGAAACAAGAAATCTCTTGCCCGTGAAATGGTACAAACCATAACAGCACGTCAATGCAATTCACTTACCGATATAGGAATTGCCAAAGCCGCTATAGAATCTCTATGGCTCAAGTTTCTCTATCTATATTGCGGCGTTATTTTCTACTTTGTAGTGGCAGGCCCCATAGGCGCACTCATTTATCGATTGCTTTTACTCACATCTTGGCAATGGCATTACCGAACCCCAACAATGACTTTTTTTGCCAAACCCGTACGCAACCTTGTCTACTTACTCAATATGCCGCCAGCGGCCATTGGTGGTCTAGCAACACTATTGATCAGCCATCCTATTAAAGGGTTTCGGGCCATAAAGCGCTCCCCAGTGAAAGATAAAACGTCACTGTTGCTTGCTCTAATGGGTGGTGTACTAGATGTAAAACTGGGTGGCCCTGCGATTTACGCAAATAAAAAAATTCGATATCCCCGTGTAGGTGGTGCTAACGAGGTGAAATACTCTCACATGCTATCAGCCAAAAGCACCGTTAATCATGCGATGATAACAATTAGCGCTTTCGCCTCATTAGTAATGCTAGCGATAGCGGCCCCATCATGAAAGTAGCAGGTCCAATGAAAACCATTTTTTTTGTATATCTATGCTATCTGCCTCTTCTCGCGCTTGCTGATTCATCGTCAGATATCAGCACAATGCACCTTACAAACGGCAATCAATTTGCTTCTGCCGATGTTGCACCAAGCTCGGAATCAAGCGCTTTATCAAATCCCGCGGAGCTAAAAATAGTCAGTCTTGCGCCACACCTAACAGAGTGGGCGTTCAGTCTAGGTTTAGGCCCTAATCTTTTAGGCGTCAGCGACTATAGTGACTATCCAGAAGCAGCCCAAAACATTCAACGTATAGCTGATTTTCAGGGGGCAGATATTGCTGCAATAGTGGCTTTAAAGCCAGATTTAGTTTTGGCTTGGGAGGGTGGCAACAAACCCCAAGATATCCATAAGCTTTCTTCAATGGGGCTTAATGTATTTAGTAGTAAGATTGAAAACATTACAGATATTGCGAGTGAAATAAAAAGGCTTGGCGCTCTTACCAACACGCAAAAAAAAGCAACCAAACTCAGCAATACCTTTCTCAACGATTTAAAAAATCTAAGGCATAAATACGATACTGAGCCACGTCAACGAGTATTTTACTATTCATGGACAGCGCCACTAATGACAATCGGCCCCAATGCATGGGGTAATAAGCTATTAAATATTTGTGGTGCACAAACTCTGTTTGCAGATAGCCCTGTAGACTACCCGCAAGTGACAGTTAGGGACGTATTGGTCCGTCAGCCGCATGCTCTAATCGCTGCATCTAAAAACTCGCGCCAAGAACTAGAAGTATTCTGGCAGAAACACCGGCGTTTTCTAAATGCGCCACTTATTGTTGTAGATCCAGACGTTACAAGCCGGTTTTCGCTACGATTAATAAATGAACTAAAATCGCTATGTGAAGGTATTAAATAAAACGCATAAGCGTTATACTTAAGTCTAAAATATCAGTAAGAAGGTAAGAGCATCATTTCATGCGGATTGTTGTTGCGGGTTTTCTAGTTGTTGTCAGTATTGCATTATTTGTGTCGCTTCAGTGCACTGCAAAAGCCACTGCCCAAGCCTCAGTTGCGGCTTCTCCTTATCTTATTGAACGCGTCGCAAACAACGACTGGCTTCTTATCGACGTCCGCTCTCCCGAAGAATTTGCCGACGGGCATATTCCCGGGGCAGTGAATATGCCTCATGAAAACATTAACGACTATCTAAGCGAATTAGAAGGTCACAAGAACAAGCCTATTATCATCTACTGCCGCTCTGGTAGGCGAGCCAAACTGGCTATGAAAGTGTTAGAAGAACTCGATTTTTCTGAAGTCATGCACTTAGAGGGCGACATGTTAGGCTGGAGCGCGGCAGGTATGACAGTAGACAGGATGTAGGCAAGCATATTGTCCCTTAAAACTACGCGATATTTTTATAAACCCACCTCTTAGCTGATGACTGTGTGTAACTAATCCCCTGTGGTACACTCTTTTCATTCGACGATTGCATAAAACACCTATGAAAATAGATATAGCTACTCCAGCCATGTTATTTCCAGCAATTTCTTTATTGCTTTTAGCCTATACCAATCGTTTTTTGACGCTTGCGACTATCATCAGAAACTTTTCAAAAGAAGAGAAAGATGACAATACACAGGCACAAATAAAAAATCTTCGCTTACGTATACAGCTTATTAAGCGCATGCAAATAGCAGGAGTGGGCAGCTTTTTTCTATGTGTAGTGTCCATGTTAGCGATTTATCTTACCTATCAACAGGTGGGCAATTGGGTGTTTGCTGCAAGTCTAGTGTCACTATTGTATTCACTATGGATGTCGGTAAGGGAGATATTAATTTCTGTAGAAGCATTAGATGTTCACCTTGACGGAATGAAAAGCACACCGAACAAAGAAAGAGTATGACGCCTTCAATTCATATGAATCACATAGTTCAAAGCGCTATAGATTACGAGCAGTTAGCGCCAGCGTTTTTTGCAGGTGTCATTTCTCTTGGTAATCGTGTTCACGGAGACAACTACCTGACCGATGACCTGATCGCTGATTACTACGCTAAAAGTTTCATTGGCACTACGAATGCTAGCTGGGTAGCACTGTATGCAAACAAAGTGGTGGGTTTCAGGCTAACTTTTGCGTATACACAATGGGAAGCAGATGAGTGGTGCAGCCCTTCTCTTTGGCCTGTAGACCCAAGTGCCGTATGTTATTTCAAATGCAACACGGTAGACCCTGCAATGCAGGGGTGTGGTATTGGCAGCACATTACTGAGCAAATCTATAGACTGTGCACAAACTCAAGGCGCAGAAGCGGGTTTAGCACATATTTGGTTGGCAAGTCCGGGCAACAGCGCATTTAAGTACTTCACCAAAAATGGGGGCCAGCTTATCAAAAAGCACCCTAATAAGTGGCGTTACGCATCTATTCACGAAGGCTACGACTGCCCTGTATGCGAGGGCTATTGCGCGTGTGAAGGTGCGGAAATGCTACTCCAATTTTAAGCATTCCTCACTGTAAAACGCTTTCATCTATGACTTACGATCCCCTTATTTCCCGCGGCGTTTCATCAATGTTTCCCGCAGCAAACAGTTACTGGCATGCCACACATAAACCACCGACAATGCCGCCTTTAAACAAAAAGTTGAGCACCGAATACCTCGTTATCGGTGGTGGTTATACCGGTCTTTCAGCTGCGATCACGCTTGCTCAAGCTCAACAAGAAGTCACGCTACTTGATGCGAATTCACCGGGATTTGGCTGTGCGGGCCGCAACGGGGGCTTTATTCTATCTGGTAGCGGACGATTAAGCTTAAGCGCCATAGAAGACAAGTGGGGTCGTGACGTCGCCAGAGCTATGCAGGGCGAGTTTGATGGCGCGGTACATCTGCTCAAACAACGTATTGCAGACTTTGATATGCAGGTCGATTTGGTAGAAGGACCATATTTAAAACTGGCGCATAACTCAAAGCAAGCCGAACTACTCTGTGCCAGTGCTAAGCATCTTGAGTCACACTTCAATGTGCCGAGCTCTCCACTTAGTGAAAAAGACCTTATTGCGCGCTTTGGTATTGAAGGGTCGTATGGTGGCGTTGAGCTAAAGGGTGCATGCTTACACCCTTTAAAATTAGTAAGCGAATATGCAAGAGTAGCAAAGGAGCTTGGAGCAACGCTTTTTTACGACTCGCCAGCCATTCGCATTGAAAAGCACAAGACCGGATATGTTGTCGCAACACCAAGCGGGTCAGTTTCGGCCAAACACATACTCATTGCTACTAATGCTTATACCCCTAAGCGCTTTCATGACAGCGTAGACAATAAGCAATTTCCTGTTCAATCGAGCATTTTTGTCACTGCGCCATTGAGTAGCGAACAGCGTGCAAAGTCTGGCCTAACCGCACCAATGAGCTTCATGGATACGCGGATGATGAAGTATTACTACCGTGTGCTGCCAGATGGCAGATTATTATTCGGCGGTCGTGGTGCCGTAAAAGGTAAAGATGCAGATAATGTTTCAGAGAAACAGCGCTTATATCGCGCGATGCTTAATAGTTTCCCTTCACTTAGCGGTATCGCCATGGATTATTTTTGGAGTGGTTGGATAAGTGTATCGTTAGACAGTATGCCGCGGATTTTCATCGACAATGAGGTAAGCGGCAACAATTTAAACCGCTCTAGCGGTAATATCGGTTACGCCATGGGGTATTGCGGTTCGGGCGTTTCTTTTGCCGCGTTTGCAGGGCAGCGACTTGCTCAACGTATGATGGGTACCGGTGACGTCGATTTATCTCTTCCGCTCTATCGTTCTCCATTGAAAACCTATCCCTTTGCGAAAGCAAGAAGGCTAGCGCTGCATGGCTTATATCAATGGGCGAAAATCGCAGAACGCTAGAAATGTTTACGATTTTCGATACCCCTTAATGTTGAGCATTGCAAACTGGCTACAATTTAGGCTAACTTAGTCATATCTTCTTTGACGGAGCCTTCTCATGTCATATATCGATGCCTTTGCTGTAGCCGTTCCCACTGAAAATAAAGCGTTATACATTGAGCACGCCAAACTCGCCGGCGATATTTTTAAAGAGTATGGTGCGACTAAAATACTTGAAGCTTGGGGTGACGATGTCCCTGAAGGGGAAGTCACGTCTTTCCCGATGGCTGTTAAAGCCAAAGAAAATGAAACCGTGGTGTTTTCAATTGCGTTTTGGCCATCAAAAGAAGTACGTGATACCGCATGGAAAAAGGTGATGGAAGATCCAAGAATGCAGGAAAACGAAAACCCCATGCCTTTCGACGGTAAGCGCCTTATTTATGGGGGCTTCGCTCCTATCCTTGAGTTATAAAGGGGAAACTACAGCTTTTATACCTGCGGTAACTCGCTGCGATTACGAACATTTTAACTCTCGCTGAATGAGTAATTGTTTATGCGGACCGGCATTAACTATTTCATGTCGTCTATTTTCGCCAGCGCCGCCGGCAAGTCTGCCGCTAGCTTTTTGTACCTGCGGTATACGATAAAAACGACCACACTGTTTATCAAAAGCTGTGTTCCCCACAGCTTGAAGGCATTAAACATCAGTACATTAAAGACGGCGAGTGCCAGCAGTCCACACCACAAAGCTAAGCATCCATAGAGGCTAATTTTCCAGTAATGTAATTGTTGTTTTAATTGGTTTTGTTTAAACGCCAACATTGACTGAACGTCTAACGCCTGGACCTTCCACTGTTTTTGCCTTACCCAGTATCCCCATGCCCCGAAGGCGACAGGAATAGGTGTAAGTACCATGAAAAGCAAAATTTGATTCGCGCTAAGTGGCTCGAACAACACCAAAGTTAAACACCACACAGAAACCGCTAGCCCGAGCACCAAATCAACGACACCTTTTAGTTTAAGTTTAAATCTTGCGCTCTTGGTTTCTTTAATCAGCGAATCTGTATCTACTGAAGGGGTTGCATTCATGTAGGCACTTTGCCACTGAGCGAGTTGCTTATCTAATTCGTTCATTTGCGTGCTGTTATCGGCCATACTTAATTTTTCTTTGCTCAAGGCTCTTTTATTATCGCTCAGGGCTTTTTTATCTTCGCTCAAGGCTTTTTTATCTTCGCTCAAGGCTTTTTTATCTTCGCTCAAGGCTTTTTTGTTATCGCTCAAGGCTGTTGCTCCATTATCTGCGTTAGCTGTTGGCGGGCGCGGCTTACTCGCTTAGCGACGGCACTCTCTTTGATACCTAACATATTGGCTATTTCCAGCTGACTGAAACCTTCTAATAACAAAGCCAGCACCTGTCTGTACTTTATTTCTAGTTGACGTAAGCCGGTCAAAAGATCCATTGCATTCTCTTGTAACGTGGCATCTCGAGATGAGCTGGTGCTAGTTGCATGAGAAGAATCAAACTCACCGTCATGGGTAAACTCTTGACGCCGCTGCTCTTTAATCACGTGATCAACCGCCTTGTTGTGCGCGACTTTGGCCACAAACGTTTTCACACTTGCCTCACCGCGAAAGCCGCTATCACTGTCTTTTGAGGCTCCTTCAAAAGCGCGCCAAACCGCCAGTGACATTTCTTGTATCAGCTCATCTTGAAGTGATTTATTAGCCTCAAATGTTGCCGCAATACGCGCCATGAGCGGCGCGTATTCACTAAGCAGTTTTTCTATTTGAATGGTTTCTTTCACTGCATTTCCATTTTTATTATTTTTTAATTCCACGCTTTAAACGAGCAGTTGAATTACGCTTCCTAGCTGATTAGCGAAATAAGCGCTGGTAAGCAACAAAGCACATACATGAAACAATAGGGCCAAACACTAATCCCGACAATGCGAAAGTATAGGGCGCAAGTGCAACTGTTAAGAAAATCAGGGCACCTATTATCAACATCGGCTTATAAGCGCCCACTACTGCAGCAATACTATTTGTAAAAGATGCTGGGATTGAGCGATGTTTTAAAATAAGCAACATAGGTACAAATAAAAGCAGTAAATTTATTGGTGTTGCCGAGCCCATCATTAGCCCGACCTTCCAAGCGGATACATCTACTACAACACCATTTGCTAACGCCGCCACTGAATCTGCGCCCATTAACATAGCGCCAATTTGAAATTGGATCCACGCGATTACTGGCCCGGTCAAACTCCACAAAGCGACATTTGTCCATGAGCGCAGGGTACCGCCCGACAATCTCAGCTTGTTATTTTCTGCTAAGTTGGCAATGGCCAACCACATTACGGTAGCCAGAAGCGGACCTACCCATTTCGATATGCCTAAGCCAATTGGCCCTGCTAGCGCTTGAATGAGCCCCGCGGCAAATAAAGTAACAAAAGAAAGCCCCAATAATTTGAAAGGTGCTTTTATAAAAAGCTGCCACCCCTCTTTCAGCCATGTGAACGCTTCCTTCGCAGGAAGACTCTTGTTAGCTTGATGGTATGTTGCACGAGTTGAAGTTACCGTTGTCATGTTTTTATCCTTTGCATTGCGTAAGCGTTAGTATTAAGTTTCACTGTTGTTTCATCCCAGCCTGCTACGCGTTAACTGCTTATCGTACAGTTGGGTTCATTGATTGATTTTTCCCCTATAGACGATAGCAATTGCAAAAACCTGACAAACTTTTTCAAAAAAAAGTAAAAAAAAACAAAAAATCCTTTAGCGACAATAATTTATAAACGTTAAAGCCAATATCCCCACTTTTAAATTTGGCTTGTAGCTCAACTTTGTATGAGTAATTAGAGCCTTTTAAAAAATAATCGCCCTACCACCCTTTAATACTCTTATTTCAGGCAAAAAAAAGCCCGCTAAATTAAGCGGGCTTTCAAAAACTATCAGAAAAACATTAGGCTAGTGTAATACGCGCAAACTTGCGTTTACCCACCTGATACACATTTTCACCTTTTTCGGTGATTACTAAGCGGGTGTCTTCCACTTTATCGCCGTTAATTTTAACTGCGCCTTGCTTAATCATGCGCATAGCATCTGAAGTCGAACCTACAAGGTTAGCTTCTTTCAACAAATTACCAATGGCAATACCCTCATCGCTTAATGCAATTTCAAGCTCAGGCATATCGTCAGGGATAGCATTTTTCTGGAATCGTTGAATAAAGTCCTGATGCGCGCCTTCTGCCGCTGCGTCGTCATGGAAGCGTGCAATAATTTCTTTCGCCAGCATGATTTTGATATCACGTGGGTTTTCACCGTTAGCAACACGAGATTTAAGTTCAGCAATCTCTTCTAGCGGTCGGAAGCTTAGAAGATCATAGTAACGCCACATCAAATCATCAGAAATAGACATCACTTTACCAAACATATCGTTTGGCGCATCTGTAATACCAATGTAGTTGTTCAAAGACTTAGACATCTTCTGAACGCCGTCTAGACCTTCTAGAAGCGGAACCATTACAATAGATTGCTGCTTTTGGCCTTGTTCTTTTTGAAGTTCACGACCCATTAGTAAGTTAAAGCGTTGGTCTGTACCACCTAATTCAACGTCTGACTCTAACGCAACAGAATCCCAACCTTGCACCAACGGGTACAGGAACTCATGAATAGCAATTGGCTGACCGTTGTTATAACGCTTTTTAAAGTCGTCACGCTCAAGCATACGTGCAACGGTCTGACTAGCCGCAAGTTTAATCATGCCTGCTGCGCCGAGGCCATCCATCCACTCTGAGTTAAAACGTATTTCCGTTTTATCTTCATCAAGGATCTTGAACACCTGTTCTTGATACGTTTTCGCGTTCTCTAATACCTGTTCTTTACTTAAAGGCTTGCGTGTTACATTTTTACCTGTAGGATCGCCAATTAGGCCAGTAAAATCGCCAATAAGAAAAACAACTTTGTGGCCTAGTTGCTGGAATGTACGCAACTTGTTGATCAACACAGTGTGACCAAGATGCAGATCAGGCGCAGTTGGATCAAAACCCGCTTTGATAGTTAGGGTTTTGCCGGATTTTAGTTTTTCAATTAAATCCTCTTCGGGGAGAATTTCATCAACGCCCCGTTTAATCTCAGCTAGCGCTGTTTGCCAATCTTTCATTTGTACGTCACACTCTTAAAAAAACTGTATATTCAATATTGGCGGGCATTTTACGCGTACAACGGAACCATTAAAAGGTTTGCGCGTCAAAAAACGGATTACAAACAGTCATGTTGTTAAACCCAACAGCTTTTAACGTGGAATTAGAGTGCTGAATTAACGGGGACTGTATTCAGTAAACTCAAGAAATAGCCTTCATGATAAGAGCTATTGGGTGTAACAATTTGCGCTAACAATATAATGAGAAAAGTTGCATTTTTAAGCAACGTATGTGAAATAGTGTTGTGCACATAACATTTCTCAGGTGGGCAGTAGTATGAGAAAGAAATTAGACGCTTCTAAAGCGCTCAATTTATTTAAAAAATTACCGAAACAGCACAGAACTGGGTTAGCAGTAGCTAGCTTATTTCTGGGTGGGCTTATTCTTTTTCCAAGTGAACCAGTAGAAGCCAGTCGCCATCAAGAAGCACACATTCTGGATGCGGGTGTCCGCTATCCGGTGGAGCTTCATATTGCGCCGTCAACCAACGTATTTTCTGGTGAAGAAGAATTTTCATGGCAGACGTACAAGGTGCGCAGTGGCGATACATTAGCAAAGCTGTTTAAGCGTGCTGGCTTCTCTTCGCGTGACGTATATAACGTAACGCAGGCAGGAGAGCTAACAAAAACGCTGGTTACTTTATTGCCCGGCGATGAACTATCGTTTAAGGCGAATAAAGACGGCAGCTTCGGCGAGCTAAAGTACAAATTGTCTTCGACTGAAACCCTGTTTGTACGTCCAGAATCGTCGGATGAGAACAGCGCCTTAACCGCTGAGCTTGAAAAGCGAGATGTAGACATTCGCTACAACTTCGCCCAAGGTGAAATCCACTCAAGCTTTTGGAACGCCGCCAGTGATGCAGGCTTAACCAGCAACCAAATTATGAATTTGGCGGGTATTTTCGGCTGGGATATCGACTTTGCCATTGAGATCCGTTCTGGCGATACGTTCAACGTAGTATTCGAAGAGCAATACATCGACGGTGAATTTGTCGGTTACGGCGACATCGTTGCAGCGGAGTTTACCAACCAAGGCGAGCATTTTAGCGCTATTCTTCACGAAGATGGCACATACTACACGCCTGAAGGGCGCAGTATGCGTAAGAGCTTCTTACGTGCTCCGGTGAATTTTAGATATGTAAGCTCTAACTTCACAAAAGCTCGCTTCCACCCCGTGCAAAAGCGTTGGAAAGCGCACCGCGGTACAGATTACGTTGCTGCGGTTGGTACGCCAATTATGGCTGCGGGTGACGGTAAGGTAATTAAAGCGGGATACGATAAATATAACGGTCACCATGTATTCATTCAGCATGGCGAGAAATACACGACCAAATATCTTCACTTTAAAAAGCGTGCAGTTAAGGTAGGAGATACGGTAAAGCAAGGCCAAACCGTGGGCTATTTAGGTAGTTCAGGAATGGTTACTGGCGCCCATCTTCACTACGAGTTCTTAGTGGATGGTGTTCACCGAAATCCTCGTACGGTTGAGCTACCGAAGGCGCTTCCTATTGCTAAGGAAGAGAAAGAAAGGTTTATGGAAATTGCCGCAATACGCCAAGAGCAGCTAGATAATAACAAGCGCATTATGCTTGCAATGAAATAGCGACGACTAAATGGCAAAATATATTGGCCTGATGTCAGGTACTAGCATGGACGGCGTCGACGCCGTCCTGTGCGACATCTCGCAAACGTCTTGCACCACCCTCGCCGCCCATTCAATTCCTTATTCTGCCGAATTACTTACTGCACTGAATGCACTTTGTAGTGAAGGTCCAGACGAGCTCAATAGTTTAGCCATCGCTGATCGACTGGTTGCTGAAACCTTTGCAAAGGTCACCTTAGCGCTGCTTGAGAAGAGCAACCTACGTCCCTCGGATATTACGGCTATTGGCTCGCACGGCCAAACCGTACGTCATCACCCGAACTCCGATGTATTGTCAGCACACTTTGCAGAATCATCCATACGCGGCTTCACCTGTCAGATAGGCGATCCTAATACCATCGCTGTTCTTACTGGCATTGATGTTATTGCTGACTTTAGGCGCAAAGATATTGCGCTTGGTGGTCAGGGAGCTCCCTTAGTACCCGCTTTTCACAATGCAGTATTTGCCAGTGATGATAAACACCGGGCACTCGTTAACATTGGCGGCATAGCAAACGTTTCACTGCTTGCGCCAAAACGAGAAGCTTCACCACCCAAAGGGTTTGATACCGGACCAGGTAACACCTTGATGGATCAGTGGATAAGCCTTCATTTAAATAAAAGCTTTGATAAAGACGGAGCATGGGCGGCGTCAGGGCATTGTCACTCAGGTTTGTTAGACAGGCTCTTACTGGATGATTACTTCGCTTTGCCTGCGCCTAAAAGTACTGGCAGAGAGTATTTCAATATCAATTGGTTAAGTAATGCGCTTGCCGATTACTTCCCCTTTAGTGCAGAACTACAAAGCGAAGAAAAGAACAATAATTTAGCCCCTAAAGACGTGCAAGCTACCTTACTTTCGCTAACAGGTAGCACTATCGCTCAGGAAATTGTGAAGCATTTCCCTAAAACCAATCATGAAGGCGCAAAAAGCGAAGTTATAGTGTGTGGCGGTGGCGCATTCAATAAAGCATTAATGCATAACCTGAGCAATGCATTAAGCGATTATGTAGTAACAGACAGCCATGCTCTGGGCATCCATCCACAGCACGTTGAAGGCGCAGCATTTGCGTGGTTTGCACACGCTTATATGAATGATATTCCAGGCAATGTGCCTGCAGTGACAGGGGCTTCAAAAGCCACAGTACTCGGAGCGTTATATAAAAAAGCGTAAGGGCGACAGGCTATCGCCCTCAGACACTTTATTGGTTCTGTTTATAAAAGCAACGTCACTAATTAACTTGCCGTAACAAACAAATTCGCCATTACCAATACCAGCGCGTAACCCACGCTATACGCTGCAAGAAGAAGCAACACGAACTTGCCGTATTTGGCGAACGTCAGGCCCTTAACCTTACTCATGGTAACAATACCTGCTGATGAGCCAATAATAAGTAACGAGCCCCCCACTCCTACTGCATACGTGAACGCCATCCACTCAGCTGTCGACATGGCAATGTCCGCTTTTAACAACGCAGCAGTTAATGGCACATTATCTATCATGGAAGACAACACCCCCATCACAAAGTTGGCCCCTGTTGAAGGCATTACGCTATATACATGTAAAAGTGCGCCCAATGCGTCAATGTGATCGAGCATACCGACAAGCAGCAACACCCCAAGGAAAAACAGAAGCGTGTCGAATTCTATTAGGCGAATATAGTCCAAGATAGGATCATCATATTTTTCTTCTCCCATGAAGGTTGCCACTAAAAACATAACCGCCATACCCGCCAAAAACGAAAGCATAGGTGGAATAGCAAAAAGCACATTGGCAATTAACGTCAGTACAATAGTGGACAGGAATATTCCCGCAATTACGTAATCAACTGGCCTAAGTTCATGGCGTGTTTTTTTAATTTTAACCTCCCCCTTCATACCTATACTCAGCAGTAACGCTAGAAATAGTACTGCTGTGAGTGAAGGAATAATGAGTAAGAGCAGCTGAGTTATAGTGACCTTATTATCCAAGAAAATCATAAGAGTGGTGACATCCCCGGTTATTAGCGACACGCCCCCAGAGTTCACCGCAAATACCACTAGCACGGCAAATCGCATGGTTTGGTTAAAGGGCAAACCCAAGGATAAAACCATGGCAATAGACACCAAGGTCGCTGTGATGTTGTCAGCTAGCGAGGAGAAGCAAAAACTAAAAATAGCGGTAAAGAATATGAGTTTTTTGAGGGTTATTTTTTGCGGCATGATAATGTTTAACATGTTTTCAATCATGCCTTTGCGGTTAAGGTAAGCAACGAAAGTCATTGCCGCTAAAAGGAATAACCAGAGTGTGGATATTTCGCTTATGTTTTCTATGAGGTGTTCATTGAGCTCTGCTAGGTGAGGGCCCCTATTCGCATCTATGAAAAGAAGGATCCATGCGAATGTTCCGAAAAATAATGTGGTTTTGGCTTTATTCACGTGTAGCACTTCTTCAAATACCACACCCAATAATGCCATTACCGCTATGCCAATGAGCACATAGTCCAGCATACGTTTTACTCCCAAATTGTCAGGGGTGAATTATACGATTGCTGTTTATGCGTTAGCAGGTGTTCTGCGTTATACAAGGGGAAAAATCAGTTATATTCAACATGCACTAAACTGATGAAAATACGGTGAAAAAATGCTGTTAACTAATTGAGTGCATTCCTCAAAAAAGTGGAATACATAACGTATTCAATATACAAAAAAGGGCCAGTGATAAAATCACTGGCCCCGTAGACGTTTCTGAAGAAATACTATTTAGCTATTCCCATTTCCATCTTTTTAAGGGCATCTGCGTCTATATCGGGCTGAGGCTTAGCGCTGCTCTTTTTGGCGCGCATGTCGAAGTAGCCATAGCCACCTACAAGCAAGAAGCAAATAGCTGGAACAATATATGACACAACAACACCTGCGCTATCAATAATGGCGGCTTGGAACAGCGGCATAATAGCTCCACCAAGAATGGCCATTACAAGGCCTGCTGCGCCTAGCTTAGTGTCTTCCCCCAGACCTTCAAGCGCAATGCCGTAAATCGTTGGAAACATTAATGACAAACAGGCAGAGATAGATACCAATGCGATCACGCCTGCTAAATTAGGCGACTGTGTCATGAAGATACATAGCGCCATGGCAATCAGTGACATGATCATTAGCAGTCTAGCTGGATAGAGATACTGCATAACCCACGTCATCACGAAGCGAGAAATTAGAAATACAATCATGCTGTATTGTAAAATTTCACCACCACTCACTTCGTTGCCACCTGTCGCTTTCATTGCATATTGGATGGTGAAGGTCCACACGCACGTTTGTGCTCCGACATTAAAAAACTGAGCCAATACGCCAAACCGATAATGCTTGTTGGCTACCAACCGCTTAAGCGAAGCGCCCAACTTAACGTCTTCCACACTAGACTCAACCGACTCTTGAATTGGCGCTTTAATTAGGAAGATAGCAACCCAAACCAAAACGAGTACACATGCCATACCTACATAAGGAAGCATTACCGCATCAAGCTCAGCCCCTATCACGTTTTTAAGCTCGCTTACCGACATGGCGGCACGCTCTTGTGCAGATGCCTGATTTAGGTTTGGCAATATAAGCGTTGCAGCCAAAAACACACCTAAATTAGTACCAACGGGGTTAAATGCTTGAGCTAGATTTAAACGGCGTGTCGCGCTTTTTTGATTTCCCATCGCCATAACGTAAGGGTTCGCCGACGTTTCCAGGATGGATAACCCACCAGCCAATACAAAAAGTGCTGCAAGGAAAAAACCGTAAGTCATGGTTTGACTGGCTGGATAAAACAGAAATGCCCCCGCGGCCGCACAGCCTAGTCCGGTCAATACACCTGTTTTATAAGAAAAGCGCTTGTTGATAAAAGCAGCAGGAATGGCTAAGCAAAAATACGCGCCATAGTAGGCAAATTGAACCAATGCCGATTGCAAAGACGACATGGTAAATATTTTACTAAATACCTTTACCAAAGGGTCTGTCATGTTCGCAGCCACACCCCATGCAGCAAAGCAAATCGTTAACAATACAAAGGGAATCAATGTGTCTTTGGAAACCAAAGGGGCGTTGTTTTTCATAAGAACGGCCTTTCGCTTGTAAAAAATTAGTTAACCAATTTAAGCATTGCTCTTTACCCCTGTCAATAAATCAATTTGATTTATTTATTACAAATTGCACTGAAAATTAGACTTTATATGTAGAAAACCGTTAACAAAAACCACCGGACTATTTTCAAACCGATTGCAATTGAGATTAAAAGAACTTTTAATTCAATAACTTAAATAAAATACAAGATAATAACGAAAGACTACTGCCCACTTGGAAATATCGTTATTCCATCACCGTTCCGTTAACGAAAAACACACAAATTTTGAAAATTAAATAAATAAACAAGGTTGATTTAATATCAAAGGTTAGTTAAATTTCGTTCAAAACAAGCATATGTTAACGCGTTGTAACGTTAGCCAGCTGCGATTTATCTAGCTTCAACAAGGAGTTAGCAACAAATGCGTAGATGTCATCAGTCACATATTCGTAGCAAGCTGTGATTGATAAACATTTTTAATTGAGAGAATAATGATGAAAACACCTACAGTTACCCGTCGCTTTTCTGGATGTAAGACCGGCTTGCAAACAGCGCTCCTCGCAAGCACCGCCATTGTTGTCGCCACTGCGTCAGCATCACAAACTAAGTTCCAAGACGCGTTTGACTTTCAAGCAAGTTATACGGGTGAGTCAGCCACTAATATTGACGGTGGTGACCGCAGAGGCAGTGCCTATGCGGGTCAGCTCTTTGTAGGAGGGGAATTAGATTTAAATACGCTAGCGGGCTGGAAAGACACCAAAATCCATATTGCCATGACAAACCGACACGGCAAAAACTTGGCCGAGCATTACATTGGGAACAGTACGTCCGTACAAGAAATCTTTGGTGGCCAAAATACCCGTCTTGCACGGTTTACGATTTCTTCCTCGTTTTTAGGTGGCGATTTAGAACTAGAAGGTGGCCGTACAGTAGCGAATATTAGCTTTTTAGGCTCTGAACTTTGTCAGTACTTTCAAACCAATGCTGCTTGTGGGAACCCAACCTTTGTATTTAGAACCAGTAACTTTACTTGGTGGCCGGTTTCGAGTTGGGGTGGCCATGCGAAATACTGGCTTTCGCCAAAAACATATTTTCATACCGGCGTTTATGAAGATAACACCAGTCATCAAGACTTAGGCGATCACGGCTTCGATTGGGCGACTAATGAGGCTACAGGTGTTGTTGTGCCCTTCACTCTGGGATATCAAACTACGTGGGACAATGACGAACTTCCAAGACGCTATGAAATTGGCGGTTGGTACGATGGCGCAGACTACACCGACCCAGTCTTTGATGAGGAGGGCAACTATGCGGCGCAGTCAGGCAATGATTACGCTGTTAGAAACGGTCGCTCGGGAATATTCGCACGTTTTGAGCAAACTGTTACTCGTCCTAACCCACTAACGAAAGAAGGGTTAACACTATTCGGTGCAGTGCTAACCGGTACATCGGGCGAGCTGATTGAAGACTACTATATAAAAGCGGGCTTTGTATTGCGAGGCACACTGACCTCACGCCCTGACGATACCCTTGGCTTCGTATTTACCCGTCAACAGTACAGTGACGAAGCGCTAGAGGATCAGCGTATATTAAGAAGCATAAACGGCGGGGTTGGTACACCAGCAAGCAGCCAAACCATGTTAGAGCTAAGTTATGGTTATCAACTCAACGACCACGTAAGAATTCAGCCGAACGTTCACTACATTATCAACCCCGACCAATTCGCACAGCGCGACCGAGTCTTGGCACTTGATGATGCGATTGTTCTGGGCCTAAGGTTCGACGTAAACCTAGCGGCTTTGATACTTTAAATCTCCCTGCAATACACTTCACAGCGCCTTCGGGCGCTTTTTTTAAAACCGATGTCACTCCCTGCCGTTGTGTTTAATTAGTTTCAAGGGCAACTTTCTACCAATCCAACTTCTCGCTATCCCTGTATTCACTACTGTCTTATAGCGTTGTGAGCACCAATACGCTTAGCGCTTCAACATCAATCTATTCTACGTTGAATAAGGAATAACAATGACAGACTCAGTACTTTTTAGCTCGTTTAAATGGGCAGAGAATACATTGCAAAACCGCATGGTATTAGCCCCTATGACGAGAGGTAGAGCTGGCGCCGATCGCATACCCAATAAAATTATGGGCGATCACTATGTACAACGCGCAGATGCAGGGCTCATTATTACTGAAGCAACGGCTATTTCAGAAGAAGGCATTGGCTGGGTTGATACCCCCGGAATTTATACCGACGACATGGTCGAGGGCTGGCGCTCGGTGGTTAATAGAGTGCACGAGGCAGGGGGAAAAATCGTTTTGCAGCTATGGCATACTGGGCGCGCATCACACAGCGACTTCCACAATGGAAATTTGCCCCTGTCGGCATCAGCAATAAAAATTGAAGGGGATGAAATTCACACGCCTAAAGGCAAGAAGCCCTACGAAGTGCCGAAGACGATGACCTTTGACGATATAAAACGCACAGTACAAGACTACAAAAAAGCGGCCATTAACGCCAAGGCAGCCGGATTCGACGGTGTGGAAGTTCATGCGGCAAATGGCTATCTCATCAATCAATTTTTGGATAGCCGCAGCAATCAGCGCACCGATAATTATGGTGGTAGTGTCGATAACCGCTACCGCTTTTTGGCCGAGGTGATGGACGCAGTATTGAGCGTGTGGGATAAGGAGCACGTTGGCGTGAGATTATCGCCAAACGGTGTATTTAACGATATGGGGGCCGATGATTTTCGTGAAACCTTTACCTTTGTTGCCCAACAGCTAAACAAATTGGAGATAGGTTATTTACACGTAATGGATGGCTTGGCCTTTGGCTTCCATGAACGAGGCGAAGCCATGACCCTTGCTGAATTTAGAGCGCTATTCGACGGTATGATCATTGGAAACTGTGGCTACACCAAAGAAGAAGCCGAGAAACGTTTATCTGATGGCGATGGTGACATGATTGCGTTTGGAAGACCTTGGATCACGAATCCAGATCTTCCGACACGATTTAAGCATAATTACCCTCTCGAGTCCTTTGACGATCCATCGTCATGGTACGGAGGTGGTGTTGAAGGCTACAACGATTTTGAAACCTACCGCGAGAAGAGCGGGAAAGACGCGATGACTTCGCTGACTTGATTGTCTTTGGGCAGAGCCTTGCGCTCTGCCCTTTTCAAAAGCGTTATTTGAATTAACACGATGCGTAATGCTGACGCGTTCTCACTATTTAAATATGGCCTTAGTTAAACGACTTTTTCTTAGCGGCTAATACGGCAAGTTTTTCTAGGCACGACATCCACGCGTAGTTGTGCTGATCGCATTCTTGCTTATTTACAAAGCCTTGCTGAATGAGAACCAACCTTACATTCCCCTCTTCAGTCTGTTCGAAGTGAATGTCGACTGATGTCATCACCGACTCTTCCATATCATCTTCCCACGCCCAAGAGAACGACAGCTGCTCGTTCGCTAAAATAGTCACGTACTCACCAGTTAATGACATTTCAATACCGCTGGGATCCATCATCTTTATGCGATAGCGACCGCCTTCCTTGAAATCACTCATGATTTGTGTGACCGAACAATCGCCCGGCGCAAACCACTCACTAAGATATTCAGGCTCGTGAAATGCCGCAAAAACAAAGGGCAATGATGCATCTAGCGTTACATCAATTTTAAACTCGTGCATAAGGCTGCCTTAGATATTCTTTGACGTTAAAGATCTGTGTCTATCTTACCTTATAACAAAAGTTAGGCGCACTAGCGTCATTTACCTTTGCTATAAATAAAAAATCCCGAGCCCGCGTAAGGAAAGGCCCGGGAGAAGGAGAACATCCTCAATATTTTTTATCGACAGCTCAAAGCAACTTCTTGAGCTAAAAAATGAACCTATGCACCTTTCATCAGTGAATCCATACTGGCCTTGCTGCCAAAGTGCTGTGAACTTACTCTTTCACTTACCGTCAAATACAGATTGTCGATGTCGGCATTTGCCATAAACTTCTCACAAAATCCTGGAACATGAGGCTCGATAAAATGTTTGGCGGCTAGCATAAAGTGGGCAATGAGCTGCTTAACGTTGTCGGTACCCATGGCGATACGCATAGTCGTCAGTTCTATGCCGGCTTTCTTCTGCTCTTCGGTACTGAGTTCCGAATGAGACGTCAGCGCCGGGCATAAAATTATCGTATTATTCTGGCCAATACTCACTTGGTGGCTGAATGCAGGCTCTAGAGCATCAAAAAATCGCACAAAAACGTCGCGAGGCAGGTTTGCCGGCGCCATATCAACAGTGAATAAGGTACACGGCCAGCCGTGTGTATGCTGCTTCTCGCGCAACCCGGCATTACTGTGTTCAGGCAGTGCGTGACAGTTAACGCGAATTTGGTCGTGAGCATTCAAAAATGCAGTAAACACTTGGGTATTGATGACCTTGGTCATCATACGCTGCTCTAGGGTCTTCATGCCGTTTAGTACATCAAAGGCCTTTTCAGAATCTAAGAACGCGCCTTTAATGTAGTACACATCCCAAAACATGGTCTGTGACCAATCAACACCATTTGCTGAACTGCCTTTTGGCTGGAACATGCGGTGCCCTTCGCCAATAACTACGCCTGCTGTGGTAGCACCGCTGCCACACAAATCTTTGGTGTAGCTGTGGATCACATAGTCAGGTCGTGCAGCTTTGTTTTTATGCTGAAGTGGCTGATGCAGTACAGGTGTAGCAAGGGTGGAGTCCAACATTACCAACGCATCTTGTGCATGCGCTAATTCACAGATCCCAGGCACATCCAATACGTAACCATGTGGGTTACAAGGCGACTCTAAATACACGTGCATTTTCGCACCATTGCTTAAGCGCGACGCATGTTCAGTTTTAGTTTGCTGCATGAACTCTGCAAAGCTCTGTGCGTCATAACCGTCAAACCACGCAATCTGTATGTCCATTCGGTTGCTGCGGGCGAAATAATCATGAAGTAGCTGGTACACTCCGCCGTACACGTTCCTCGAAACAATCAGTACATCGCCATGACTAAGAACATTTGATAAACACGCATCAATGGCAGCCATGCCCGAGTTGAAGTTCCAAGCTAGATATTCGGCAGCGTAAGGACCCGCTTCCATATCCACAATGGCGTTAGCAAGGGAAATATTCGTTGGGTTTAAAAGACGTGAATAAATTTGGTGAGTAAATTCTTTGCCTTGAAACGCGTCGTCGACCCATTCAGTACAGGCATACACATAAGTCGCTGTTCTTACCACCACCGGTGTTGCAGAAAAAAGTGCCGTGACATTGTCGAACAGTGGATAGTGCCCTTGCGAGCCATTGCCACTCGACAAACTTTGGTACGTGGCACGAAATGGATTTTGCAACGTGTCCAGTATCTTGGCAATTTGAAAAGACAGAAACTTTTTAGCGTTGAAATAAGCCAGTCTGTCTTCTTTATCAAGTCCTTGTAGCGTATTACTCGTAATATCCCATAGCTGCATGACGCTGGCTTGAGCACCATATAAGTGATGAGCGGTGTTGGCGAGTGCCTTACCGTAGTCGCTTTGTGCACTAATACCGAAATGAGATAATTGTTCCTCAACTAAAGCCTGCGTTGTTTCGGCTTGGGTCGTGTTACGCTTAGGTGAAAGCACCTTGGCGTGCATTACATCAACATCTGTTGAGTTTTGGAATTTGTTTTCTGACTGCATAGCGATTCCGTTGCAAATTGACTTCAGGTGCATGTACATGACACCAATACTGTTTACAAAAATGTAAAACTTAAATCACATTTTTAGAACAACCAGCATTACGATTGTGCAGTCAGACAGAGGAAAGAAAAGTTTACTTTAGGAGTGTTAAGCGAATGACAGCAAGGAGTTCAAAGAGGATTGAACTGACTATTTTAAGCGATGAGGCGAATGATATTGCCGAAGCGATTCGCCAAAGAATAGCAGATAACAACGACTTCATAGGCGCTGATGGTCTCCCGCTTTTAACGCTTAAACAAATTACTCAATGCCCCGAAGATGTAAATTCAGAAACCGTTACGGTACTGCTTGCAGACCCCGACCTTGCGTCTCGAATTATTGATACATGTTCAGCACTCACCTGGTGTCAGTCTAGCTGGGCAGGCAATGCTCCCCTTCTAAATGCCGATAGAAAGAACTACATACTTACCGGATTAAAGGGAATTTTTGGTAAGCTAATGCGGGAATATGTTTTTGCTTACTTGCTTGGGCATGCCAGAAACGTAAAGGCTTTTGAGCAAAACCAGCGTGCCGCTCAGCCAATTTGGGAAGCATCAAAGCGAATGCCGCTAAATGGACAAACGCTTGGCATTGCTGGACTGGGCAGTATTGGGCAAGCATTGATCCCCGTTGCTCACGCATTTGGAATGAGCGTTGTGGGTTTAACCCGAAGTGGGCAAGCAGTGGAAGGTGCAGATGCTGTCTATACACCCGATACTATAGAAGCCTTTGCCAGTGCATGTGACCACGTGGTGAATTTAATGCCCGACACGCCTTTTACGCAAAACATGCTTTCTCACGAATTTTTTAGTGCGCTGAAACCCCACAGTGTATTTATTAACGCAGGGCGAGGCAGTGCAGTTGACGACGATGCGCTCTTGGAAGCTTTAGACAACGGCGCATTGGCCCATGCAGCATTGGACGTCTTTCGTAACGAGCCACTCGACTCCGCTCATCCATTTTGGCAGCACCCTCGTATTTCGGTGACGGCTCATACTGCCGCGGAATCTCAACCAAGCGACGTAGCCGATGTGTTTTTAGAGAATGCGCTGCGTTACATCAACGGTGAATCGCTTAATTACCAGTTTGATTTTGCAAAGGGCTATTAGGGTTTAAATAGCACATCTCGTCATCCACTCAAGGCTAAAATACAGCCTGTCTGTATGACGGTTAAATTCTAGGGTCAGTTGCCGTTACCTCAATGCGATCATGGTGCTTTTCATGAAACGATAACAGCTGAGAATAATCCTTCATACTGTATAGCTCACGGAAAAGTACCCAGTCAATCATGCTGTACAAACAGATTTCGGGATAAGTCCAGCCACTAAATCCACCCGCATCAAGCTGGTTTGACAGCGCATCTAACACAGCTTCAATTCGCTCGTTTTGAAGACGGTAATACATTTTGTCTTCGCTAATATCAAATTCTGAACGTTTCAGCAGCATAAGCTGAACAAAGGAGTCGTTAGCTGCATCAATCAGGGTTAGTTGATTCTCTTCTTCCCAACTTAACCCTTCGTGATCAAGCTTATCGGCAAGGTAGTTATAAATAATGCGAGAGTCGAAAATCATTTGGCCGTCATCTTCAAGACAAGGCACTTTAAGCGTAGGGTTGCGAGAGGCGAGCAACTCGCGATCTTCACCTGAAAAAATTTGAAGATTAAGAAATTCATGTTCTGTAGACGCAAGTACGATGCGAATGCGGCGCACGTAGGGAGAAGTGGTGGAGCCATATAATTTCATAAACGCTGTCCTAAACCGTAGTCGTTCTGTGAAATCAGTGTAGCCGGAATTTGAAAATAAAAGGAAGTGTTGAGAACAAGACAACCGACAGGCATACAAAATGATGCGATGTATGCCTATCGTATTAACATCAAGCGCTCAAAGCTGAACGTTCAATGCCTAAAAAGCGTAATAGTGTATAGCTCATGCCCTTAAACGCTAAAGCTTGCACCACAGCCACAGGTCGTCGTGGCATTTGGGTTTTGAACTAAAAACCGTGAACCTTCCAGACCATCTACATAATCGACAATGCCACCGACCAAGTATTGTAAGCTCATCGGGTCGACAACCATAGTTACGCTGTCTTTTTCAATGGTCATATCGCCTTCGTTCACTTTCTCATCGAATGTGAAACCATATTGGAAGCCTGAACAACCACCACCTGTTACGTATACACGTAATTTCAAATCAGGATTTTCTTCTTCTGAAACAAGGGCTTTCACTTTCGCTGCTGCAGCGTCTGAAAACTCAATTGGCAACGCCGTTTCTACAGACATACCCACCTCTACATTAACCTCGTGCTTTCGCACTTTGTGCTTGGTCGCAATTATCTAATACTTGCGGATAGTTAGCAATTATTGGGGCAAAACTTAACGATTCAAGTAACTGCACAGTGACGGCATTTCTTTTAAGTGACACGTTGAGATAGAAAAGTTAAGTAAACTAGTTAACACTAACAGATAGAAAATAGCAGTGTGGTCAACGTATCTAAAATATTGACGATACACGAATAAAGGAGCGGCATATGAGTACAACCGATAACTCCCAGTTACCTTCTTCCACCCCAGTGCTGTTTGACAATTTCGGACAGTCTCGCTTTACGAGCAAAGAAGAATACAAAGACGCGTTAGTGAAACAGCAAGAAAAACTCTTTCACGTTCAGCAATCTTACTTTCATCAGAAAAAACGAGCACTCATTGTGTTTGAAGGATGGGATGCGTCAGGGAAAGGCGGCGCTATAAGGCGTATAACAGAGAAATTGGACCCTCGTGGCGTGAGCGTATTTCCTGTGGCAAAGCCCGCAAAAGAAGAGCAGGACAAACACTTTCTCTATCGCTTTTGGCAACACATCCCCTCCCCTGGCACACTTAAAATATTTGACCGCTCACACTACGGAAGAGTGCTTGTAGAAAGAGTAGATAAGTTGGTTGATGAAGAGGTTTGGCAGCGCGGTTATGACGAAATAAATGCATTTGAAAAAACGCTCAGTGACAGCGGGGTTCGCATTATCAAACTCTTTATGCATATTTCGTCAAGCGAACAGCGGGAGCGGTTTGAAGAGCGGCTGCACAATCCTTTCAAGCGCTGGAAGTTAACCGAAGAAGACTTGCATAACCGCAAGATGCGAAACGCCTACGTAGAAGCTACAAATGACATGTTCAAACACACCCACACGCATTATGCGCCATGGCATGTAATTAACGGAGAGTTTAAGTGGCAAGCAAGGGTTAACGTACTTGACGCCGTAATCGCCAAACTCAGTGAAGGCGTAGATATCTCTCCGCCTCCACTTGATGAGCGTTTAATCGCGCTGGCCTCCAAGCAACTAGATGTCGATGAAGATCTAATGAGCGACTAAGGTGAAAGAACGCTGGCAGGCAGCCATAACTAATTAAGCGATTTAGCCTTAGCTATTGCTGTCTGGCAAAGTCAC
The DNA here is from genome assembly GCF_057552975.1 of Alteromonas sp. 5NW40-0090. Lineage (NCBI taxonomy): Bacteria > Pseudomonadati > Pseudomonadota > Gammaproteobacteria > Alteromonadales > Alteromonadaceae > Alteromonas > Alteromonas sp. 5NW40-0090. The sequence continues at coordinate 192,790 of NZ_BAAJLT010000007.1, read as the reverse complement.
GTTCAATTCAAGTACGCTGCAATCATCGTTATTGTCTAGCTGTACTGATACTTGATCGTCGGCAATCGTCACGTATTTGCGAATTACCTGAATAATTTCCTGCTGCATCATTGGCAAGTAATCAGGCTCTGTCCGCTTTTTACGTTCATGCGCAACAATAATTTGTAACCGCTCTTTGGCGACCGCTGCGGTGCTTGGCTTTTGCTTCTTTTTGAGCAGGTCGAAAATTCCCATTACTTCCCTCCTAGCAGACGCTTAAAGAACCCTTTCTTCTCTGCTTCTAGGAAACGATGTGGAACAGTTTCGCCTAGCAGACGTTTTACAGCGTCAGCATAAGCTTGTCCTGCATTAGCTTCTTCGTCAAGAATAACCGGCTGACCTTGGTTAGATGCTTTCAGCACCGATTCAGATTCTGGAATAACACCCAATAGTGGAATCGCCAAAATTTCTTCAACGTCTGCAACACTTAGCATTTCAGCACTTTCAACACGACTTGGGTTGTAACGGGTTAATAAAAGGTGTTCTTTAACCGGTTCGCCCTTTTCTGCGCGCATCGATTTACTTTGAAGAATACCCAAAATACGATCTGAATCACGTACAGACGACACTTCAGGGTTAGTAACCACAATGGCTTCATCAGCGAAATACAACGCCATCTGTGCGCCTTGCTCAATCCCCGCTGGCGAATCACAGATAATAAACTCAAAGTCTTTCTTAAGCTCGTCTAATACAGCCTGCACACCATCGACGGTAAGCGCGTCTTTGTCGCGAGTTTGTGATGCCGGAAGAATGAAAAGGTTTTCCGTTCTTTTGTCTTTAATTAGTGCCTGTTTAAGTGAGGCCTCTTTATTAATGACGTTTACGAAATCGTAAACAACGCGGCGTTCACACCCCATGATAAGGTCTAGGTTTCGCAAGCCCACATCGAAGTCTATCACTACCGTTTTATGGCCTGCTAACGCAAGTCCCGTACTTATTGCTGCACTCGATGTAGTTTTGCCTACACCACCTTTTCCTGAGGTTACTACGATAATCTTTGCCATCTATTCTTTCCTATTAGTGCGTACAAAGCATTAAGCCAACGGCTCTATACGTAATGTTTCTTCTTCTAAATATACTTGTGCAGGTTTCTTCCAGCATTCACCTTTCACGGTTTCGTGCATAATGAATTGCCCTGCAATTGAAATAAGTTCCGCGTCTAACGACTGGCAAAATACACGGGCTCCCGTATTGCCTTTTACGCCTGCCAACGCGCGGCCGCGCAATGTGCCGTAAACATGAATATTACCATCGGCAAGCAGCTCAGCCCCCTCGCTTACAGAAGCCGTTACCACCAAGTCTCCGCCTTCGGCATAGACTTGCTGACCAGAACGTACCGGACGGTTAATTACTTTGGCAGGTTTGAGCGTGGTTGCCGCTGCAGAAGCCGGTTCACTTTTTGGCGGCGCAGAAACGGTTTGATCTTGCTGTGCGGTTTGAGAAGGGTTTTCGCCGCTTCCGTTATTGTTTTCACTACCATTCGCTTTGTGCGAACGAAGGGCGCTGTCTGTAAATTTGCTTTGGCTTACATCTGCTAACCCCAAATCATTGATGGTAGGCTTCAGCTCTGCCACCTCACCTTTCACGGCCATTGGCTGCAACTGCAGTCGACGACATAGCGCCACCAGCAGCTCGAACTCTGTAGCAGATAAAGGCTTTATTAAATGTAAAATCAGTGAGGAACGGGTAAAGAACTGCGGCGCGCTCGCGACCTTCTGAGATAACTGAGCTTCAAAATTATCTGGCTCAAAATCTATTACTTCTAACACAATACTGGTGAGCGTAGTGCCCTTCATGCGAAAGCAAGTTTCTGTCATTTTTTCTTCCCGAAAAGGCGTCACTTTCCTCATAGCAATTAGCCATGACAATAAGCAAAACCTATTAGCGCTAGTGTCTGTTGCTGTCTTATGCAGCTATACAATTTATTTATTGTGTCACTGTATCAAAAATCCCGTTCGCATACAGCAACTGTATACCGGTTAAAACACGTTTTACCCTGATAATACCCCTTGAATAAGCCAAGAACGTGCCAATCGTTGAGCAGTTTTTAATCAAGCGTATATTATGCGAGTTTTTAGTGCGTCCTGTTTGTATACAAACGCCTCTTTCACCATAAAAAGTGCGATCGTAGATCGCACTTTTTATCACCTTCGTTTTCTCACAGCGCTTAAGGTGTGGTAAGTTTTTTCGGGTCTAGTAGTGATTCTAACTCGCCTCTGGGGATATCTGTCATCGCTTCAGCCACATCAATAACAGGCTTGTTTTCTTTATAGGCGGTTTTTGCTATTTCTGCGGCTTTAGCATAGCCAATAACAGGGTTGAGCGCAGTGACGAGCACGGGATTTCTGTAAAGCGCAGCTTCAATGTTATCTCGATTTACAGTAAAGCCCTCGATCGCCTGCTCGCCGATTAGCGTCGCACTGTTGGTCATTAGCGACAGACTTGAAAGCAAATTGCTGGCAATCATAGGTAGCATTACATTTAACTCAAAATTCCCAGACTGCCCGCCTACAGTAATCGCCGTATCGTTACCTATTACCTGTGCTGAAGCCATCGCCACTGCTTCTGGAATAACCGGGTTTACCTTGCCGGGCATAATTGATGAACCTGGCTGTAGCGCAGGCAGCGCAATCTCACCTAAACCAGCCAAAGGCCCAGAATTCATCCAGCGCAAGTCATTAGCAATTTTCATAAGGGTGACGGCTAAACTTTTTGTCGCACCGGAAAGCGTCACTGCTGTGTCTTGAGAGCCAATCAATGCAAAGAAATTGTCAGCGGGCTTAAACGCAATGTCGGTCAGCTCCCCTAGTGCATCTGAAAATGTCGTAGCAAAATCCGCATGGGCGTTTACACCTGTTCCCACCGCAGTGCCTCCTTGGGCAAGGGTTTGAATAGCAGGCTGCACAGCGCGCAGGGTTTTAACCTGCTGCTTAAGCTGAGAAGCCCAAGCCAGTAAGCTTTGATCCATGCCTACAGGCATCGCATCCATGAGATGAGTGCGTCCGGTTTTGCAGTATTGCGCTACCGACTTTGCTTTAACTTCAATAGTGCGAATTAAACTTTCAACGGCCGGTATAAGCTCATTTGACAATGCAATAGCTGCGCTAACGTGAATGGTGGTAGGGATCACATCATTTGAACTTTGCCCGTAATTTACATGATCATTCGGATGAACCTCTTCGCTGGAATAACGAGAGGCTAAGCGAGCAATGACCTCGTTGGCGTTCATGTTTGTGCTGGTGCCTGAACCAGTCTGAAATATATCAACGGGAAAATGCTGCATCACATCATCAAGTGCCAACAGCTCATCACAGGCTTTAACTATGGCTTGGCCGCGATCTTTATCCAGCACTTTGAGTTTCATGTTGGCTTGTGCTGCGGCTTTTTTTACTGTAATCAACGCGCGTACGAAGGCTTCGGGCATGCGTTGCCCGCTTACAGGGAAGTTTTGAATGGCACGCTGAGTTTGCGCGCCGTAGAGTGCATTTTCGGGGACCTGTAGCTCGCCCATACTGTCGCGTTCTGTGCGTGTTGCTGTCATGACTCGTATCCTTGTGTTGATATAGCTAGCTTTTCGGCGTGGTTGTCACGCTTTTATCAGAATCCTATTAGGGCTAGTGGCATTAGAAAACTAGGCCCTAGTAAGTGATTTATAAAAAATGGTGACTAGGGCATGCAGACCTTTGCTGTACATCAAAGATCAACAGGCTCTCTGGTGTTCATGTCTATTTTTATTCTCGCAAGCGCAATTCGATCACTCTCGTTACACGCGTAGCGCTCAGCTTTAAGTAACGGCTTGTACAAATGATCTAAACAACTATGCCGCCATTGCCGACTTACCAGCGGATCGCACAGAGTTTCATAAAGCACCTCAACCGCATTTTTATAGATAGAAAATTTGTCTCTATCACTTGGCAATAAGTTGGCAACGAAAGTTACACCATCGAGATAATTTCTTAAAAGCGTTGGGTTAAGCTCATTGTCGTTGTATCCAAATCGAACGTGTTGAACTGCATTTCGTATCGAAGACATGTGCACCCCTTGTGCGTGAAAAAAGAAAAAATCTCGGTAAACATAAAAGAGCGTTCTTTATATATCTCTTTGCATACCACTTAATATAAATGATAATTGTTAGCATTTACAATGATCCAGTGCTATTCTTTTTCGTAAAGAAAATTGAATCTTCCAATTCCACCGACAGGTGAAGTTAACCAAATTCAAAGGACATTATTTATGATCAAGAAGTTACTTGGTGGCACAGCCCTTTTCCTTATGACCTCTGGTGCATTTGCTAACGAATGCGAAGTGACTGTGGAATCAAACGATGCCATGCAATTCAATACGTCGAACGTTGTTATCCCAGCGAGTTGTAGCGAGTTTACCGTGACTTTGAAGCACACAGGTCAGTTGCCTAAACAAGCCATGGGCCATAACTGGGTGATGACAACAAAAGCCAACGGACAAGCAGTGGCAACAGACGGTATGAGTGCGGGTTTAGATAACAATTACGTTAAGCCAGACGATGAGCGTGTAATTGGCGCGACTGACATTATTGGCGGCGGTGAACAGACTTCTACGACCTTTTCTGTTGAAGGGTTAAGTAAAGATGAAGAATACATGTTTTTCTGCTCGTTCCCTGGTCACATCGGCATCATGAAAGGCACAGTTACGCTTTCGAGCTAAGGCGTTGCGAAAACTAGGCGTGCGTATCTCGGCACGCCTTAAACATGGATAACAGTAGGTCGAGGGTGTAGTTGTAATGGATACGGCGTCTCACACATCAAAAAGCGCAAAGGCGGTGGTCCGGTATAAGCACTTACCTTCTTTTACTAGCGCCCTATTAAGAAACGGGATTTTTCCTCACTTAACCAATAAACGGCTTTTGATGCCGCTGTTTATAGCCATTCTTCTTACTTATAACAGCACCCGTGCGGTTACCTTGTCGGTGTTGTCAGATGCATTTTTTCAAGTGGCAGCGTTTGTATATGCATCGCTTGCGCTTTATTACGTTGCCACGTTGCGCGTTTCAGCTGAAGCTATTGGTAATTATATGAAAGCGCACCCTGTACATGAGGTAGGATTGTCTGCCCTACTTGGTGCTCTGCCAGGCTGCGGTGGTGCTATTATCGTTGTCACTCAGTACACGCGAGGTGTTACAAGCTTTGGAGCTGTGGTAGCAGTGCTAACCAGCACTATGGGAGATGCCGCTTTTCTGTTACTCGCCCAAGCGCCGTTAGATGCTTTAACCGTAATGGCCGTCAGCGTCACGGTGGGGGCAATGACGGGGCTGGTGGTCAATAAATTTCATAATTATCAGGCTCCTGAAGCCGATGGTGCGCTCCAACAATCGCAAAACTGTGATAAACCCAAAACAGTAAGCCACAAAGCCATATCACTTTCTAAAGTATTCTGGATGATTGCGAGCTTACCCTCGTTGGCAATTGCGCTTGGTTTGGCGTTTCAACTTCCCGTACACAGTTACCTTGCTATCAGTGAAAGTACCCTAACGCTGATTGGCGCCGCGTTATGTATTTCGAGCCTTGGACTATGGTCTTTGTGTGGTTCGGGAAGCGGATACGCTTCGATTACAAAAGAGGATTTAATTCCGCCTCCGCCTAAATGGCAAGAGAAAGCCGCATTAGACACACAGTTTGTATTGGCATGGGTAGTACTCGCTTTTCTTATGTTCGAGCTGTCTGTTGTCTGGTTTGGGCTAGACATTGCAGGGCTGCTTCAATCAATGGGTCCCGGCTTAGTTGGCTTGGCGATCATCATCGGGTTCTTACCTGGTTGCGGTCCGCAGATATTGGTAACGAGCTTATACCTTAATGGCGCAGTTCCGTTTTCAGCACAACTTGGCAATGCAATAAGTAATGACGGCGACGCCTTGTTTCCCGCCATTGCGCTCTCCCCCAAAGCAGCGCTAATTGCCACAGTATACTCTGCTATTCCTGCGTTTCTTGTGGGTTATGGCTACTGGTATTTGTTTGAATAGAGCTTTCGATGCGTTAAAAGGTTGAATTTACGGCTAGGATAGCGCTGCCCCACAGCGATTACTCTATTTCGACAGAAAGCGCTTCATTCCACGGCACGCTTATCTCATAGTTGCCTTTACGGGTTTTGTACTGATAGACCGTTGTAGAAAAACTAATGGTTTCGGGATTTATATCTTCCTCGATAGTGAGAGTTACGTTAACGGCTTGGAAAAAGCGAAAGCGGTATTTGATATCTTCTGCCAGCAGGCTCGATTCGCCCGATTTCAGCGTGATCGCTTCACCGTTTCGCTCGCCGACTACGGCAATATCTAAACTGCCATTTATCACTGCTTTTTGCTGTTTAGATTGCAGTAAAACCAACCTGAGTTGATAAGTATTTTCGCTTAATTTAAAGACCTCTACCCCTTCAATAGCAAAGCCATCGTCGGTTTTCTCTGGCGCCACGACGCGTTCATAGAAACTCAGTAACTCTTGTTGCGCCTCACGTTCTTTTTTCTGTTCGCCTAACGTATTGGTAATGCTCTCCGTTTCGAGCGTGGCAAGCTCCATGGCGACTTCAAGCTGATTTACTTTTGTAGTTAACGCATTGTTTTCTTCTGATAATAAGGCAATAGTTTCCTGCTGAGCCTGTACTTTCTTGCTGTCGCCTTCGTCAATAATTCGCGCTAGCTTATAGCCGAAACCAATCATCGCAAACATAATAAGCGCCACTAACAGTGTCCACTTGTAGTTGCCTAAAACTTCTTTTAACTGATCTGTCGTCATGATATCTACATCAACAAAAAACACCGTGCGCTAAGGCGCTCTAAACATTATGAATTTTAGGTGTTTATGGTAAGCTTCTTTATACGTTAATCTACTGTACCACAACATGCGCTTGCAGGCTTTAAGAGAGGAAGTAGCTCATCCACGCACATCCATTCAGTTGTGCATGCTGGGCATTGTAGGGGGAACCTGCGCGGCGCTTATCATCATACTGTTTCGGCTGTGCGTAGAATGGCTACAAGAAACAGGCGTTTCGTCGCTTCAGTCGGTGCTTACCTATGACTGGCTAGTTTGGCTTATTATGCCATTTATCAGTGTAGGGTTAATTCTATTTATCGCCTTTCTTACGGGCTTCAAGCACTACCGTTTGGGAATTCCCTTTGTTATTCACAGAGTGAAGTACTATTACGGTCATATTCCATTTAGAACCACCATTAACCAGTTCTTTGGGGGCATGCTAGCCCTGGCCGGCGGTTTCGTTGTTGGTCGAGAAGGGCCTTCCGTTCATTTAGGCGCGTCAGGCAGTAGTTTCTTGGGGCAATGGCTTCGCTTGCCTTACAACAGTATTCGAATACTTGCAGGCTGCGGCATTGCGGCAGGGATATCGGCATCATTCAACACACCGTTTGCTGCCGTAATATTCGTGATGGAAGTGGTACTTAGAGAATACAAAATACATATTTTTGTTCCTGTCATGCTGGCTGCTGCTTGTGGCTCTGTGCTCACTCGCATTGTATTTGGGGAAGTAAACGAGCTTTCGTTTTTATCGTTTAATGCATTTAGTCAGTGGATGTATTTTTACTTGGTGCTACTAGGCATTCTGTTAGGCATGCTGGCAGTTTTATTCAATAGCCAGCTTATGCGGGTGATGACGTGGTTCAGGCCGGTTTCCATGGTGTGGCGTTTAATACTTGCTGCGCTAATTACCGGTACCATTGGTATGTTTATCCCTGAAGCCCTTGGCGCAAATTTTATCGATGTTGAGCACTTGTTTGATAGCTCCCCCGGCGCGCTGCTGTTGGTTTCTACTTTGGTGTTTAAAGTTATCTTGGCGGTATTTGCTATTGGCCTCGGTATTCCAGGAGGGATCATTGGCCCAGTGATGGTTATTGGCATGCTCGCTGGCGCCGTACTTTTATTGCCATTGTCGTACTTTATTGACGTACCCGAATTTACCAACAGCTTCGCCCTGTTAGGCATAGCAGGCATGTTGACCGCAGTATTGCACGCGCCTCTTGCAGCGCTCTCCGCGGTTATGGAGCTCTCGTACAGCCCGCAAATTATTTTACCAGCCATGTTGGTAATTGTGCCTGCTTACGTGACTTCTACGCAGTTCTTTGGCAACCGCTCTATTTTCATACGTCAGCTTGATTATCAAAATCTCCCTTACGCTATCTCGTCTATTCGTGAAGCACTTGAGAAAACGGGCGTACTTGCAGCGATGAATACCGAGTACAAGCTATTTCACGATGCGCCAGAGCAAGCGTTAATTAACTACTTAGAAAGCGATCCAACAAAAATTGTCATTCAGAAGTTAAAATTTGAAATAGATGTGCAGTATAAGCTGGTCCAATACAATGTGAGTTTGGAACACGATGCAACAGCGTTAAATTATTACGAAATGGAAGGTATTAGCGCGCAGTCTACGCTGCACGAAGTATACGAACACCTTAAAAATTCGCGCTCTGGCGCAGTTTATATTTACGATCAGGAGCTAAACGATATTATTGGCGTAGTAACGTGGAATATCTTACAAAGCTTCTTACAAAAGGCTCATTATTAGTATGTACATTTTATGGTTTAAAGCACTGCACATCTTTTTCATGCTGGCATGGATGGCAGGACTTTTCTATTTACCGCGACTTTTCGTGTATCACGCGACAACGAAATCTCAAGTGGTAAAAGACGAATTTAAGGTCATGGAACGCCGCCTTTGGTTGTTTGTTACTCCATTCGCCTTGTTAACTCTGGCATTCGGCGTTGCGCTTATTGTCAGCTATGGTGGAACGTGGTTTAAAATGTCGGGGTGGCTTCATATAAAGTTGCTGCTGCTTCTTGCTATTTACGGCTATCACTTCTATTTGTTTAAGTTAATGAAGCAATTTGCACGCGACGAAAATAGACACTCTCCGCGCTTTTATCGTTTTTTAAATGAAGCGCCGGTGCTTATCATTCTCGCCATCGTTTGCCTGGCTGTGGTAAAACCTTTATAAAAGTTTCAGCCAAACTAAATAGTAAAGGCGCACGTAAAAAGTTATTGAAAAGTCAGTACTCAAGGAACCAGTACTGCTGTGTAGTGTGAGAAGTAATTTTAAGCTTGTTGTTGAGAGTGTTGTAAGCATTGCACATAGTCGCCCAGAACCTGCTGTTTCTCGGGTTTAACGAATTGTTTTTATCGGAATTCTAACCATGGATGACAGTAATCAACACCTCAAGAATTTGCTCAAACAGACAGATATTGCCTTTAAGGCGCTTATGAGGGAGCCCGCTTCAAGGCTTCTTAACGAGCAATATGAAAAGGCAAAGCTTGAACTAGACAGCTATACTGCTTCACTTAAACACACGTTGAATCAACGACATCAACAACAAAGACAGCGCTAGTTTTAAATTAGCGCTTTTTGTTTTTTGCTTCTCCTGCAGCTCCCAGCTATCAAATTTTCCCTAAGTTACTTTGTTAAAGGTTTCAAATTGATTGGGTAACGCGCCTGCTAGCTCCCCTGACAACTTAGTGTAATCTGCCAGCACCGAAGGAAGCTGTTTAACAAGCATGTTTATATTACTTTCAAGCTGAGCAGCTTGTTTGTCGTTTCTGTAAGACAAGGCTAATTCAATATTAGCAAGCGTTGAAAAAAGCTTTAAACATCGAGACAGACGAGCCTCTGCGGGTTCTTTTTCCTCAGGCTCGTTACTATCACAGTTTTTCTTATTCGCCTTACTTTTTTCTAAATGCTTTTCCCAATGGTTCCACGCATTTTGCCACACAGGTTCTAATTGCTTGTGCACGTGTAAAAGTCCATTTAGCCAGCTTTCGAGCTCTTTCGAAGGCCTCGTCGCTCCTTGCACCTCTATCGCAACGGTTAATACATTAGGCATGGGCGACTTTTCCTGACGCATAAAATCCAAATGCGCCCGCAGGCCATTCATTAATGTATCAGCAAGCTTATCTACATCTTTGTCTACAAGGTGGCTGTCACTAGACTGTATGAGCCACGGCATCCACTGTTCGGGCATGGGAATTTCTGGAGCGGAGGCAACGGCAAAGATCATTCCATCTACGTAATAAGCATCCGGAAGCACATTTTCGAAACTGGGAAGCGAAACAATATCGCTGATTGTGTTTATTGGAAGCCTATCTTTCACCATTACCATCCTATTTTAATTTGCGTTCTCTTTTATGAAACGGTAGTCTGCGCGGCCACTTTGTAGAGGGCATGTTTTGTGACCTTATATCTACCCAAAATAATGGGAAATAAGGTAGAGAGTAAACAACAAACTTCTACACTGGGTACGCGACAATAGGTTTAAAACCAATCTGTTACTGTATTGGTTTAGCGGTACTGTTGCGTGCTCGCCTACCTATTGTCATGATAGCAAAACTTAACTAAGAGTCGTTGCAATGGCAAAAGATAAATCAGGATACATCATCGCGGCCGCCTTTATTGGCCCTGGAACAGTAACTACGGCAAGTCTGGCAGGTGCAAACTTTGGCTTTCACCTGGTATGGGCGCTCCTTTTCTCCATATTTGCAACTATTGTATTGCAAGACATGGCAGCGCGTTTGGGTGTGGCCAGCGGCCAAGGCCTAGCCAGTGCAATGAAAAATATGGCTTACAAGCCATGGCTAAAGAATCTTTTTATCGTGCTTATTGTCAGTGCTATCGGCATTGGCAACGCAGCCTATGAATCGGGCAACCTAACCGGCGCTGCAATCGGGCTAGACGCATTCATCAGTATAGGCATTGGCCCCTGGGCCACTATTTTGGGCACTATTGCTATAGTTTTACTCTGGTCGGGCAGCTACAAGTGGATAGAGACAGTACTAGTGTATCTGGTCTTTATCATGGCTGGTGTGTTTTTAGTGACGCTGTTGGTCGCCACACCTGATATCGCCGCGATGTTCAGTCAATTAATGTCTCCGCGACTGGACGCAGACGCCATTACCACGGTGCTGGCGCTTATTGGTACCACCATCGTGCCTTACAACTTGTTTCTTCACGCGAGCCTAGTTGCAAAATCATCGAAAGGCCAAGATAAACAAGAAGCGGTCGTCGCGTGCCGTAACCAGTCTGCGAGAGCTATTAGTATGGGTGGGCTTATTACGCTTATTGTAATGGCAACAGCAATGATGGCGTTCTTCAATCAAGCTGCCACTATGGACGCTTCGAACATGGGCGAACAGCTTAAACCGGTGTTAGGTGACAAAGCTCAGTGGTTCTTTGCACTAGGGTTATTCGCCGCAGGCTTAACCAGTGCTATCACTGCGCCGCTAGCAGCCGCTTATGCGGTAACAGGGGCGCTAGGGCTTTCTGACGATTTGCAAAGCAAGGGCTTTAAAGCGGTATGGTTTATCATCATTGTAGTGGGTGTCAGTGTTGCAGCACTTGGCTTTAAGCCCCTACCCGCCATCTTGTTTGCTCAAGCGACTAATGCTCTTTTACTGCCAATTATTGCCATATTTCTATTGGTCGTTATGAATAAAAGCACCGCACTGGGTGAATTTAGAAACACATGGAAAAGTAATCTAGCAGGCTTTCTAGTAGTGGGTACTGTGATTGGTTTAGGCCTGTATAAACTAGTCGGCGTATTTAGCTAACAGCCCCAAATTAGGGGGGCAGAGTCATGACTCTGCCCCCTAAATTTTTAGCTGGCAAGGCGTTGAAGAATATCTTGGAGCATCGCTTTGCTGCAGCCAAAGTTAATTCTGAAATGATCCGCCTTGTGAAAGTCGATGCCTGGTGACGGGCCTACGCCTTTTTCTTCGGCCCACTGCTGGACGTTTTCTACACCTAGTCCACTGGCGTCTACCCACGCAAGGAATGTCGCATCAGCTTTGAGCATTTTGAGACCGTCAATGCTGTTTACTGTGTTAAACACCATATCTCTGTTTTCACGTAAATAGGTAAGTTGCTGCTGGTGCCACTCGTCACATTGTGTGAATGCTGCTTCTGTAGCCGCTAAGCCCAAAACGGTAACCCAAGGTACTATACCCGCGGCGGCGTTGGTAAATGCCTGACGCAGTTGACGATTAGGAATAATGGCAAAAGACGTACCTAAGCCAGCAATATTAAATGTTTTACTGGCAGCCATTAGCGTAACGCTATTTTCAGCAAGGTTGGACTCGCGGCCAGCTGGGATGTGCTGTTTGCCTTCTTCTAAAATAAGGTCGCAGTGGATTTCATCAGAGCAAAGCTTAACGTTGTTCGCATTACAGATATCGGCAATGCGATCTAATTCTGCTTTAGTAAGCACCGAACCTACCGGGTTCATTGGGTTACAAAGAATAAACAGCTTACATTTTGGATCGGCGGCTTCTTTTTCTAACGCGTCAAAATCTAGGGTGTAGCGCGCCCCTTCAACACCTGAAATAGCGTCAGAACTAGTGCCATCGGCATTTTGTACTACCGTACCAATATCTACTCGCTCTAAACCATTGAGCTTGGGTGCAGCCAGCAACGGAGGATAATTAGGCGTTTGAATAAGTACCTTATCACCGGGTTCGCAATACGCCTTACACGCAACATTAAACGCAGGTACAACGCCTGGCGTCCATACTAGCCACTCTGGCTGTATCTCCCAGTTATGCTTTTCTTTAAGCCATCTCACTACAGCCTGAATAGCGCCTTCGTGATGTGCAGGCAGTATGTAACCCATGTTGCCATGCTCAACCTGACCCGAAATGGCGTCTAGAATTGGCTGCGCGCAACGAAACTCGGTATCAGCAACCCACGCAGGAATGATGTCTTTCCCTTTGTACTTTTGCCATTTAAACGAAAACGTGTCTTTTCTAGGAGGGGTATTATCGAATAAGGCGTTCACATTACATCCTGTTGCATAAAAACTTATGTCAACAGTGTAGAATCTTAGCGCCTCATAAACTAGAGGGGTGAGACGAATTAACCCGAATTTGCTATATCGAAATGTGCTTTATTAGAGATAAATAAATAGTTTTAAAAGCAAAAAAGATGAGCATTGCCGAATACGTCAGTGTTACGCAAGCCGTCATTAAGTCCGGTATGGATTTTCTGTTCATACAGATACGTTTAGCGTGTAAGCATTAAAGTGTAAGAACATCGATAGACTTAGCTAGCCTTAGACACCACTTCTTTCGACTTTTGTACAAGTTCTTCCATGTTAAGTGGCTTAGCCAAAAAACCGGTGACTTGCAGCTTACGGGCTTCTATTACTAACTCTTTGCTAGGGTCGGCAGTAATAAGTAAAAATGGAACATTCAAGCCCGATGACTGACAAGTTTTTAGGAGACTAAGTCCGTCATAATCTGGCATTACTTGATCACTAATGATCAAACTTATAGAGTCAGAACTTTGTTGCAGCAAAAAATCCCTTGCAAACTTACTACGCGTGAACGGATATACGGTAGCGTCTAATTGCGTTTCCAACGCGTCGGTTATAAGGTCAAGCGTGATAGGATCATCTTCAACTACTGCTACAGAAAACACTACCCTTCCCCTTTTATTAGGTCATTAGGCATAAATATTACAACGACTTAGCTTATGTGTTAAGGCATCAGTCTACGTTTATACCAATCCGCATAGATAATTGCCCACTCAGAAGGCGCTGGCAAGCTTCATAGCGAAGCGTGGGAATGTAGGAATGGTTGTTCCCTTTCAAATTCCCAGAATGAAGCTAGGAAGCTTGCCAGACCTTCCCGAAGGGCGAGTTTAAAATGTCCGTACTCTTTGTTGTGTCACCTTGATGTAGAACCACTATACCTGCGGTAACACGCCGCGATTACGAACATTTTAACCCTCGCTGAGTGGGTAATAATCTATGCGGATTGGTATTTTCAAGCATAGAATCTCTGAATGTATTTAACCACTAACCTTTGGTCGATATTTAAACTTTTTCTAGCGTTTAGCTAGCGCTGTTAAATTTATGAAAATGGTAAGTAATCAGTTGCTTTATCGAGAGTAATTTATAGGTATTACATTTTGGCAGAGAATGAAATAAAAAATGCCAGCAAAAAGCTGGCATTTTCAAAATCAATGTAAGTCTTAGAAGCTATTAAGACTTAGGTGCACGTGATGCACGCTTACGCTCGTTTTCAGTAAGAAGCTTCTTACGAATACGGATAGATTCAGGCGTTACTTCTACTAGTTCGTCGTCATCGATGAACTCAAGCGCTTGCTCAAGTGACATTCTGATAGGCGGAACAAGTGTTTGCGCTTCGTCAGTTCCTGACGCACGAACGTTAGTAAGCTGCTTACCTTTAAGCGCGTTAACAGTAAGGTCGTTGTCACGGCTATGAATACCGATAACCATACCTTCGTAAACTTCAACACCGTGACCGATAAATAGGCGACCGCGTTCTTGAAGGTTAAACAGGGCGTTAGTTAGCGCTTTACCATTTGCGTTGGCAATAAGTACACCGTTCTTACGCTTACCAATAATACCGCCTTTGTACGGACCATAGTGATCGAACGTGTGATATAGCAAACCAGAACCCGACGTCAACGTCATGAACTCTGTTTGGAAACCAATTAGGCCACGGCTTGGAATGATAAAGTCAATACGCACACGACCTTTACCATCTGGAGACATGTCAGTCATTTCTGCTTTACGCAGACCAAGCTGTTCCATGATTGAACCCTGGTGCTGTTCTTCACAGTCGATAGTCAAGGTCTCATATGGTTCTTGCGTTGCGCCGTCAACTTCTTTCAGAATTACTTCTGGACGTGATACTGCAAGCTCGTAACCTTCACGACGCATGTTTTCGATAAGAATACCTAGGTGAAGCTCACCACGACCCGATACGCGGAACTTGTCTGGATCAGGCATTTCTTCAACGCGCAGTGCAACGTTGTGAACTAGTTCGTCTTTAAGACGCTCAAGGATATTACGTGAGGTTACGTATTTACCTTCTTTACCTGCAAACGGCGAGGTGTTTACCTGGAACGTCATGGTTACTGTAGGCTCGTCAACCGTAAGTGGAGGAAGTGCTTCTACAGTGTTGACGTCACAAATGGTGTCAGAGATCTTAAGTTCACCAAGACCTGTGATTGCAATGATGTCGCCCGCGTGAGCAGATTCAACTTCATGACGAGCAAGACCAAGGTAACCATATACAAGGCCAACTTTACCATTGCGCTTTTTGCCATCAGCAGTAACAACCGTTACTTGTTGGTTAGGCTTAACAGAACCACGCTTAACACGACCTACGCCGATTACACCCACGTATGAGTTGTAGTCAAGCTGAGAGATCTGCATTTGGAATGCGCCGTCGATATCTGCATCTGGAGGAGAAACCTGATCAACGATAGTTTGGAACAATGCCGTCATATCGTTTTCTTTAGTATCTGCATCTAGTGATGCCCAACCGTTAAGTGCAGACGCATAAACAACTTGGAAATCTAGCTGTTCGTCAGTTGCACCTAGGTTGTCGAATAGGTCGAAAACTTGATCCATAACCCAATCAGGACGCGCACCAGGCTTGTCGATTTTGTTGATAACAACAATTGGCTTAAGACCTTGAGCAAATGCCTTTTGCGTAACGAAACGAGTTTGTGGCATCGGGCCTTCCTGCGCGTCTACAAGTAGAAGTACAGAGTCAGCCATCGACATTACACGCTCTACTTCACCACCGAAGTCAGCGTGTCCCGGAGTGTCTACGATGTTGATACGGTAGTCGTTCCAGTTAATCGCTGTATTCTTAGCTAGGATGGTAATGCCACGTTCTTTCTCGATGTCGTTCGAGTCCATTACGCGCTCTTCTTGCTCGCCTCGAGATTCAAGGGTGCCAGACTGCTGTAACAGTTTGTCTACCAGGGTGGTTTTACCGTGGTCAACGTGGGCGATGATTGCGATGTTACGCAATTTATTAATATCAGTGGTATTCATGCTTATATAGAGCCTGTGTAAATCAACGTCTACTTCAATTCAGTGGAAAGGAGTATGCGTTAGATTTGTTGCAAAAAAATGCAGATAGAAAAATTTGCGCGGATTGTACAGAAAAACCACGACGTTTGCGCATCTTTTTTTTGATGGATTGGTGTTTTGTTGCTTTTTAAACACTTGTTCAACAAATAACCAGCTATATTGCACCGAATTGATCATAATTGGTGGTCATCCGTTACAAAGTAAACTAGGCTCATTGACGTACAAATGAGCATTAAACACCATAGTGGTGCATCGCCGCACCATCATGGTGCGTTTTAATTTAAAAGGAAGTGATGAATGCCTGTCTATGCCGCAGAAATCGGCACACATATAGATGGCATGATAATCGCTTTCACTTTTGCCACTGTTGGAGTGAAGCTGATCATTCCGCATTTTTACATTAAACCTGGAGGACACGATGTCAGTAGAAAAGGCATTAGAGCTGATTAAAGAAAGTGAAGCGAAGTTTGTAGATTTACGTTTTACCGATACAAAAGGTAAAGAACAACACGTATCTATCCCTGCGGGCCTAGTTGATGAAGAGTTTTTCGAAGAAGGTAAAATGTTCGACGGTTCTTCAATCGCTGGCTGGAAAGGTATTAACGAATCAGACATGGTTCTTCTTCCAGATGCTGACAGCTGTGTTGTTGACCCTTTCGCAGAAGAGACACAAGTAAATATTCGTTGTGACATCGTTGAGCCTTCAACAATGGAAGGTTATGAGCGTGACCCACGTTCAGTTGCTCGCCGCGCAGAAGAGTTCCTAAAATCAACTGGCATCGGTGACACTGTATTCTTTGGTCCAGAGCCTGAGTTCTTCCTATTCGACGACGTTAAATTCCATACTGACATGGCGGGTTCTTTCTACAAGATTGACTCTTCTGAGGCAAAGTGGAACTCTGGCGAAGAGTTTGAAGGCGGTAACATGGCGCACCGTCCTGGCGTTAAAGGCGGTTACTTCCCAGTACCTCCAGTAGATTCTGCACACGATATCCGTGCTGCAATGTGCTTAGTTATGGAAGAAATGGGCCTTGTAATTGAAGCGCACCACCATGAAGTAGCAACTGCTGGCCAAAACGAAATTGCTTGCCAATTCAACACGCTAGTTAAGAAAGCTGACGAAATCCAAATTTACAAGTATGTAGTTCACAACGTTGCACACGCATACGGTCAAACTGCTACCTTTATGCCCAAGCCTCTAGTTGGCGACAACGGTTCTGGTATGCACTGCCACCAATCTATCTCTAAAGATGGCGTAAACATCTTCGCGGGTGACAAGTACGCGGGTCTTTCTGAAGAAGCACTATACTACATCGGCGGTATCATCAAGCACGCGCGTGCAATCAACGCCTTTGCGAACGCTTCTACTAACTCATACAAGCGTCTAGTTCCTGGATTCGAAGCACCGGTAATGCTTGCATACTCTGCACGTAACCGTTCTGCGTCTATTCGTATTCCTCACGTAACTAGCGATAAAGCGCGTCGTATCGAAGTACGTTTCCCTGACCCAACAGCTAACCCATATCTAGCGTTCACCGCTATGCTTATGGCAGGTATTGACGGTATTAAGAATAAGATCCACCCTGGCGATTCAATGGATAAAGACTTGTACGACCTACCGCCAGAAGAAGCTGCTGAAATTCCAACAGTTGCAAGCTCGCTAGAAATGGCACTTGAAGCTCTTGATAACGACCGCGACTTCTTGAAAGCAGGTGGCGTTATGACTGACGACATGATTGATGCATACATCGACCTCAAGTCTGAAGAAGTAACAAAACTAAACATGACTACTCACCCAGTTGAGTTCGACATGTACTACAGCGTGTAAATTCACACTGTATAGCAATTTATACTAAAGCCCGCTCTGCGGGCTTTTTTTATGCGCGCTTATTATCTACTATGTTTAAATAGCACTGTGAAAAAGCACTTTTTAAAAACGACACCTTCAATGAAATGGGTTAACCATTCACCTCATTCAGGTGTGGTCAAATAGATTCAGCGATAGGGTCTACGTAGTAAAAGAGTAATTTAGCCAACCCAAACAACATTGATTAGGTAACCACACGAGCAAAACATGAAGCGAAAACATTGCTTAGCCTCACTGCTGATTGGCGGTACTTTAGGATTAGGTTCTCTGCACGCGGCTGTGCTTAGTCAGGATAATGAAAGAGAAAATGTGCAGCAGAATGCAGCAACTCAAGACGCTGAAGTCTCAGCCGCTGCTGCGTCGTCTTCACCAACGACAATATATAAGGTGGTTGGAAAAGATGGCACTATAATTTTCACCGATAAGCCGCAGGAGAATGCTGAAGCTTTAGCGTTCGATGAAAAAACGCAGAATGTAGTTACCGCAGCAAAAGTTACACCTCCCCCTCCAACAACGCTTGCGCCCCCTAAACCGAATTACCGCGTAGTGATCAAATCTCCTGCACCGGAAGCGACAATCCGAAATAACTTAGGAGAATTAACCATCTCTGCGGCACAACCTGGTGCACCCAAAGCGCCAATTTATCGATTAATATTTGACGACGCCCCATTAGCTAGCAATAGTTCAGGCGTTTTTAGACTTTCTGGTATCCATCGTGGGGCACACACTTATAAAGTTGAACTAACCAACAATACGGGCAAGACTCTTGCATCGTCTCCACTACAAACCCTTTACCTTCATCAGGCATCGGCGTTAATTAATAACTAATAGCGTGCAACCACTGTTGTGTATGCGCACCATAGAGGTTCAGTGAATATTTCATCTTGGTCTCTTTATTCGCGTAACGCTTCATTGCAAGCTACAATGCACAATTATGGTGCAAAGGAGACGAGCTCGGATGCAATCTACCGAGTTAGAAACACAACAGCTTATCAATAGCCTTAATACCGCATTGGTAATGGTAGACAACAAACTTTCAATTGTTTACGCCAATCATGCGGGAGAAGCATTGTTTGAGACTGGGTTGAAACAACTTATCGGACACCCTCTCCAAGACTTTTTCTTGCCCGGCACAATAGAAACTACCCGCCTTAAAGCCGCCATTAGGAAAGGTGAAGATTTTACCGAAAACGAAATTAAGTTGGCATTTAGAGATAACCGCTATGTATCCGCCGATTTGACCGTCACAAACTTACACTTTGAAGATGGCCCAAGGCTATTGTTCGAAGTAAAAAAAATTGACCAGCAAAAGCGTATTTCTCGAGAGAATTTACAAAACGCGCAGCACTACGCGGCACGAGAGTTAGTGAGAGGTCTAGCTCACGAGATAAAAAACCCGCTAGGCGGTATTAGGGGCGCAGCACAGCTATTAGAAAAAGAGCTGACGGAAGAGCATAAAGAATTCACGCGTATGATCATTGAGCAATCTGATCGCCTGCGAAACTTAGTTGACCGCTTGCTAGGGCCAAACTCATTGCCTCGGTTCGAAGAAAGTAACGTGCATCAGGCACTTGAAAAAATACGCAGTTTAATGCGTTTTGACTCGGACAACCCCATAACTATAGTGCGCGACTATGACCCAAGTATCCCTCCGCTCATGCTCGACCCTGACATGATTCAGCAAGCGGTATTGAACATTGTGCGCAATAGCGTTCAGGCACTAACCGAAAGTCAAACACCTAACCCCGAAATTAGGCTGGTGACGCGAATAGAACGTCAAATGACAATTCAAACAAAGCGTCATGCATTGGTAGCAAAAATTAAGATCATTGATAACGGTCCAGGCATTCCAGCTGAAATTAAAGACACACTTTTCTATCCCATGGTCACGAGTAAGCAAAATGGCTCTGGGCTGGGTTTGTCGATATCACAAACCTTAATAAACCACCACGGCGGCAAAATAGATGTAGACAGCTACCCTGGTCACACTGAGTTCGTAATTTACATACCAATAGATCGTAAGGAGACAGACGATGACGAATGAGTCTGTGTGGATTGTCGATGATGACAGTTCTATTCGTTGGGTGCTGCAAAAGGCCTTACAAGCAGCTGATATCAGCTGTTTGAGTTTTGAAAACCCTGAAGATTTATTGCTTCAACTTCAAAGCGGTCAAGCCCCTGAAGTCATCATTTCAGATATAAGAATGCCACAAATGGACGGCATGACATTATTGAACGAAGTACACGCATCGCACCCACTGCTTCCCGTCATCATTATGACAGCGCATTCGGATTTAGACAGTGCTGTTAATGCTTATCAAAAAGGGGCATTTGAATACTTGCCAAAACCTTTTGATATTGACGAAGCGGTAACCTTATCCCAACGTGCGCTTGCTCACGCAAGAGAGCAATCAACCGTTTCAAAAACGCAAGTTGAAGATGTAGTAACAGAAATTATCGGTGAAGCGCCTGCTATGCAGGAAGTTTTCCGTGCCATAGGTAGACTTTCACGTTCTTCAATTAGCGTGCTTATCAACGGCCAATCGGGTACGGGTAAAGAACTGGTGGCGCACGCGCTTCACAGACACAGCCCCAGAGCGAGCAAACCTTTCATTGCGCTTAATATGGCCGCTATTCCCGCCGATTTAGTAGAGTCTGAACTATTCGGACATGAAAAGGGCGCGTTTACCGGAGCCCAAGCTGCTCGTCAGGGCCGCTTTGAACAGGCCGATGGCGGTACTTTATTCTTAGACGAAATCGGTGATATGCCGCTAGATGTGCAAACCCGCCTACTCCGCGTGCTCGCAGACGGTCAGTTTTATCGCGTTGGTGGACATCAGTCGGTGAGTGTAGACGTACGTATTATCGCTGCAACTCACCAAAACTTAGAGCAGAGGGTTGCTGAAGGTAAATTTAGGGAAGATTTATTCCACCGCTTAAACGTTATTCGTGTGCACCTTCCATCGCTGAACGAACGCCGCGAAGATATTCCACTGTTAACGCACCACTTTCTTCGCCGAGCAGCCAAAGAGCTTGATGTAGAAGCTAAAAGCATTTCTAAAGAAGCTGAGCGCGTAATGTCTCAATTACCCTGGCCTGGCAACGTTAGACAGCTTGAAAACGTGTGCAGATGGTTAACCGTAATGGCAAGTGGGCAGGAAGTTTTGCCAAGTGATCTGCCACCGGAAATTCATAGTGATAGCAGTATTGAAAAGCCTACAGCAGAGTCTGGTGATTGGCCTGACTTACTCGCAAGCTGGACCGACAAACAGCTTCGCGACGGTCATCACAACATTCTAAATGACGCGATGCTTACGTTTGAGCGCGTTATGCTTGAACGTGCGCTTCAGCACACACACGGCCACAAGCAAGACGCTGCTAAACGTTTAGGATGGGGTAGAAACACGCTTACAAGAAAATTAAAAGAATTAGGTGTTAACTAAGCCTTTGCGTTTTCCAGATAGCAGAGAAAGCCCTCTGCTATCTGATACTCTTTTAATTACTGCCCTTTAGTTAAAAGCGCTGTCATCGCCTGATTAAACAGTCTCACCCACTTCATACTGAACTGGCCTTTGGCACTGCGGTTGATCTCTATCACCGCTTCTTTTTTGGAAAGCACATTATCTTCATTGTGCGCTCTGGGGTGCGTCATTGCGTCGTAGGTATCGACAATGGCAAGTAGTTTCGCGCCTTCACAGATATCGTCTTCTTTTATGCCTAGCGGATAACCGGTCCCATCGGTGCGCTCATGGTGTTGCATCACTATTTTACGTGCCATGTCCCATTGGTCTAGGTGCTCTAACAAACGGGCGCTTTTGTAAACATGAGATCGCATCAGATTAAACTCGATATCAGTCAATTCATCGCCTTTATGCAGCAGCTTTAAAGGCATAAACGCCATGCCAAAATCATGAACGTAACTGGCTACTGCCAGCTGATCTTCGTCAATTGGATTTTCAGCAACATCGTTAATATACATGGCTAATTTAGCAATACGATCACCCCTTCCCCCCCAATAGTTAGAGCGACGTTCAATGGTTTGCATTAGGTCACGGAAAAACAAAATATCTTGTTTCTTTTCACTGCTAATGTCTTTTGGTATACCCGTTGCCGCTAATGTAGGTGGTTTTATCTGAACGCTCTGCGGGTCATCATCATCGGCAACAATATCTAACGCCGGATTTAACAGTAACACCGCTTCGGTAAGACGCTTTTCGTGTTCCGCTGTATTTTCAGGTGTTACACGACCAATTGCTAACACCAGTTGATTGTGAAGGTTATCGTCATACTCGGCCTTACCGTCAGCCATCACAGCCTCAACAAAGGCCTTCACCCTATCCATCGTCAGTAGCACCAAGTCGCTCATGGTACTGGTATACGCTACCTGTCCCTTGCGCAAGTAATCGAGTAAATCTTCGACATGCTGCAAAAGCGGGATCATGGGAGAGAAGTTAACCAAGCCCAAATCGCCTTTAATGGTGTGGATTGAGCGAAACAAAGCACGCTGCAGTTCGTTATCTTCGGGGCGAAGCTCTAGCTCGATCAAGGTTTGTTCACTTGATTCGTAGAGTTCGTTTATTTCCTCCATAAGGTCAGCAAGAATATCTTCTTCTAGGTCGTCTGGAGTAAATGTCTGCATGTACTGGTTACCGAGTCAGGTTCAATTAAACTATTTCTTATTGTAATTCGGTATCGGCAAAATTTCCTCATACTAAAGGTGATAAAAGAGGAACTTTCACGAGTGATGCACCGTGTAAGTCTTAATGCTGTAAAAACTCATCGGACAAGTGTACGCTGAAACTTCATCTATACTGCGCGCGTCAATTGTATCTAGGAGTTGTTTTGATTGCTTTATTTCGTATACCGGCACTGTTTATCGCCTTTTTATTAATCAACATTATTTTGTTGATCATTTGTATCGTGCGCCCTTTTCACAAGGATAACGTCCATGCTGCCGGTAGTTTGTATTCTCTCATGGCTAAAATAGTGGGCCTCAAAATTATCATACAAAGAGACCCCGCTGTACAAACGAACGAGCCTTATGTTTTCATCGCTAATCACCAAAACAGCTTTGATGTAATTACAATTTGTAAAGCTGCTCTTCCCGGCGTGGTCACTATTGGTAAAAAAAGTTTGAAGTGGATCCCTATCTTTGGCCAAATTTATTGGCTGTCTGGGAATATCATGATCGATAGAAAAAATTCAGGAAAAGCGCGCAATACCTTGGATATTGCCGCCAACCGTATCGCCAAGAAGAAAACATCTGTATGGCTTTTTCCTGAAGGAACGAGAAGTTATGGCAGAGGTATTCTACCTTTCAAACAAGGCGCATTTCGTTTGGCCAAAACCACTAATGAGCCGATTGTCATGGTAACGGCTAGCAATTTACACAACAAAGTGAAGTGGAATCGTTGGAACAACGGTATTGTACTTATTGATATTTCTGCGCCTGAACCGCTAACGGAAGAGCGTTCGATCAAAGAGTGGATGGCCTATTTCAATGATGAAATGAAACAAAAGTTTGATGCGCTCAATACACAGGTCGATGAACTGGAAAAAAGCAGGTAAACTTGCGCCTAAATTGCTAACGAGTGTTTATTATGACCCAGTTCGATGAAAGAGAAGAATGGTACGAGTTTAACCAAGAAACTATTGATGCCCTTCTAGAAGATGGCAGTCAAGCCGATGCCGACTACACCATTGAGCACCATTTCGCCAGCACCGACTTCGACGTGTTAGAAAAGGCAGCCGTTGATGCGTTCAAAGCCGGTTTTGAAGTGACAGATGCTGAAGAGCTTATTCTAGATGATGGCGAGACCATTTTTTGCTTCGATGCCGTGGTAGAAAGAAAGTTAGATATTGAAAAGCTTAATGCTGATTCAGACACTTTGCTAAAAATTGCAGACAAGCACGACGTGACCTACGATGGATGGGGTACGTACTTTGAACCACGTGAGGAAGGTGAATACGAAGAAGAAGACCATTTCTTTGACGACTAAACCTAACCGCCTATTTTACAAGCTGAGGGGTTATTAAGTTACTCTTCAGCTTTTGTTCATCTTTTTTGGTTAACAATGACCCTGTCATTATCGATTGGAAAAGGATGGACAGATGAAAAACTTAGTATTAGCACTTACTGCATACTCTGCTATCGCAACATTACAGCTTGCTCTTTTATCACCTGCACATGCAAATTCTGATAGCAAATCAGAAGATAAACAGGTTACCTCAAACGAATTCCGTTACGACAAACCCTTCGTAGCTTCTGAATCACTTTTACCTAAAACAACAGGCGAGCTGCCAAGTGACAGCCTGGTTGGACAGTCTGCCGATAGCACTGTCGCACAACAAAATACAGTTAGTGAAACGAACAAGCATCAGCAACATCTTGGTGTAAACAAATCATCAAGCGACATAGTGGTAAGCAGCGTTAACGAATTTTGGATTTATGAAAGTTGGGTAACGCTTGAGCAAGATATTGACTACGACGGTTATCACTCTACATTTTCAATCGAGTTTGACGCCGACACAATTTTTACACGAGCGCCTGTATACGCTGTTTTGTATTTAGGTAAAGAGGGTGTTTACGATGCAATTCACGTGTCGTCTGAATTTTATATTTATTCAGAAGATTCAACTGATACATTCACCATCGAAAGTTCATTAGTATCTGGATTTCCACCTAGCGAATACGACATTTTGTTGGAGCTTTACGATGCCGACACTGAAGAGCTAGTGGCTTTTACCGATGCCTATGACGACAGCGCTCTGGCCTATCTTCCTCTTGAAAGTGAAAACAACGAGTACATTGTAGAAGATACGGTGGTAATAGTAGAAGAACACGGTGGTGCTTGGTCGTTACTTCCATTGTTTTTACTAGGAGGGATTGTACTGAAAAGACGCTTAAGCAAGAGTTCTCGCCATTAATTTAACCTTTTATATTTGTCCTCGCCAAAAGCTGTTTGAAACACAGCTTTTGGCTATTTCTTAAACTAAAGTCTAATATATTAGTTGAACCCCCTCTCTAATTGACGTTGATTCGCCAATGTACAAAGAAAAACCGTACAGACTGACGCTTTCAAGTGGTGTAATGCAATGAGCTTCAACAATGTTAACTTATTCAATTTGTTAGATAATACACAAATTGGTGTGGTCATTCATAATGCTAATGGCGCAGTGGAGTATGCCAACCCCGCTGCGTTGGTTATGCTTAATTTAAGTCTTGATGAGCTTAAAGACAAAAGTATGGATGCAGAAACGTGGGAGTTCATTGATAGGCAAAACCGACGTCTTCCTTTTAATGAATTACCTGTGGTTCGAGTGCTGTCGACAGGCAAACCTGTAGACAACCAAATAGTGGGCACCATTGATAATACTACAGAAAAAATTGTTTGGTTTAGTGTGAATGCCTACCCAGAGGCGCGCAACACTGATGGAAGCTCGCCGTCGTTCGTTGTTGTTTACTTCACAAATATTACCGCGAAAATAAGCAACTTTTCTTATAAGGATATCGTACAAAATTCGCAAGACATGATCTTGGTAACAGAAGCCAAAAATATCAATGCGCCGCTATCGCCCAAGATAATTTATGCTAACGAAGCGCTTTGCAGACATACCGAATACTCTTTCGAAGAATTAATAGGCGAAACGCCCAGGATCTTTCAAGGAACGCTAACGGACAAAGCATCGACTGACCGCATTCGCCAAGCTCTTATTGAACAACGTCCGTGTACAGAAACTCTGTTGAATTATACAAAAACCGGCACACCGTTCTGGGTTCAAATGAATATATTCCCGCTAACAAATGAATTTGGTGAAGTAACACATTTTGCAGCAGTTCAGCGCAATGTAAGCGAGATGAAGTTTCAGACTGAACAGTTGGATAAACGAAATACAGAGCTAAAACGAATAAAGCACGATTTAGAAAGTTTAGTGCACGAACGCACAAGCGAACTACGCGACGCTAATCTTAAATTAGAAAAGCTGGCATATTTTGACGCCCTAACCAATATTCCCAACAGACGTGCCTTTATGGATGCTTTTTCTAAGTCATTAACGTTTGCCAGGCGCAACAGCCATGAATTACTGGTAGGAATTGCAGATGTTGATCACTTTAAATCAATAAACGATAACTTAGGCCACGGGTTTGGTGATGAAGTACTGACTATTGTTGCGCAAACAATGCAGAGATTCTTTCGCACAGAAGACGCGATAGGCAGAATTGGAGGAGAAGAATTTGCTTTTTGCATTGTGCTTCTAAGCCAAGTTTCGCCCCACCAAATACTGGATAGACTTAGACAAAAAGTAAGTAAATTACACGAAACCCAGCCGCTTTTAAAAGGCCATAAAATCACGGTGAGCATTGGTGCAGTGCAAACAAATGAACTCCAGCACAAAAGCCCCAAACAACTTCTCACCTATGCCGATAAAGCGCTCTACAAAGCAAAAAATAGTGGAAGAAATACAGTGGAGTGCATTCAAGAAGGTGAGAATATTTCACCGATTTCAGCGCCAAAGCCTTTAGACGATAAATCAAGAGAAGTGCTTTAATCGACATTAAAAAAAGCGCCTACCGCTTACTCTAAACATTCTCGCGCCGCTTAACCCAACGATCCCTTAGTGATCCTTATAAATCACCACCCTTCGACGGTTGAATTTCTTCAACTTCCACCACCACCTTTTCTACAAGCTTGACTCTGCCTTGCTTCACAAGCGCTTGTCTTAATACATACTCAATTTGTGCATTAACACTACGCAAATCATCAGCGGCCCACCTTTCCATAGCGGCAAGTACATTTTCATTAATCCGAAGTGGATACGCTTTTTTCTTTGCCAAAATAAAAACCTTATGTGCCGCTGTAAGTTGCGACGGCACCATAATTAGAAACTAAACTTTATTAGTAAATTGTACCTGTATTAATAACAGGTTGCGTTGATTTATCACCGCACAGCACGACTAGTAGGTTACTGATCATGGTTGCTTTGCGCTCTTCATCTAGCTCAACAACCCCTTTTTCGTTTAGTCGTTGAAGGGCCATTTCAACGGTTCCCACAGCACCATCCACAATTTGCTTACGCGCAGCGACAATCGCTGAGGCTTGTTGGCGCTGTAGCATAGCACTTGCGATTTCTTGCGCGTAGGCAAGGTGGCTAATACGAGACTCTAATATGGTGATCCCTGCTTTTGCTAAACGGGCTTGTATTTCTTCTTGTAACCGCTCTGAGATCTCTATTGGGTGGCTACGAAGGGCCACTTCAGCTTGTTCGTCATCGCGAGGATCATAAGGAAAACTACTTGCCATATTACGAATAGCAGATTCACTCTGAATGCGAACAAAGCTTTCATAATCGTCTACGTCAAATACGGCTTCTGCAGTATCCGTGACTTTCCACACCACAATTGACGCTATTTCAATGGGGTTACCCTGGTTATCATTTACCTTTATTTTAGCGCTTTCGAAATTTCTTATGCGAAGTGAAATGTTGGTTCGGCGAAATAATGGAATTGTCCAACGTAAACCTACATCAGAGACGGTACCGACGTAGCTTCCGAAAAAAGTCATCACTTTGGCTTGATTGGGTTGCACCATAAAGTACCCCATCCACAGGGTACCGACCAGAAGACTTAAAATAATTCCTCCCTCTGGGCTCCCTCCAACGGCATAGAAAAATGCCGCAACCTGTACAACCAATAAGACACAAATCATCAAATATCCGTTAATCGAAAAACCGTTCTTTTCTTGCATACCCATTACCTTTGATATCATTTTGATATCTTTATAATAGAACCGTTAATACTTTTCCATAAGCTAAGTGTTACCAGATATGTCAAATCCACTCTGCAACAAACTATTTTAAAAGATTCCTTGGTAAGTCTATGAAATAGATGCCAGAATGTTACAAAGGATACTTCTTATTCGGACTTTCATAATGCCTACTAAGCCTTGTAAGACCAAAAATTCTTCGGCGGAACGTCGTACCTTACTCAAAGGCGGGCTAGCATTGGGATTGACTGCAGGCATTACTCCTTTCGCTATCGGTAAAACAAAGCCCACGCTGCGTGTTATGGGTACTCACGTAACATTACAGGAAGCTATCCGACAGCGCGCTATCGAAGACTTAGGTATCAACATAGCGTTTGAACCTGGCGGCAGTGCCACTGTGCTGCAAAAGGCATCCATGAACCCTCGGTCGTTCGATTTATACGAGCAATGGTCAAATAGTATTAATGTTCTGTGGCGCGCAAAGGCTATTCAACCGATACAAAAAAAGCGCCTTCGCTACTGGGAAGAAATAAACGACTTAAGCAAAACCGGTAAGCTTACTGAAAATGCGCGTATGGGCGCCGGCGACGCGCCGCACAAGATTATTAATGTGCAAGAAGACGCCTCTTTAGGTGAAAAGCACACCGATGCCATCAGCTTTTTACCCTACGTACATAACGTGGATTCATTTGGTTATGACAGGTCAAAGCTTCCGACTGAACTGCAGGGGCAAGAAGAAAGTTGGGGCTGGCTGCTTGATCGTCACTTTTCTGGAAAAGTCGGCATTGTAAATGACCCTACCATCGGATTATTCGATTTAGCATTAGCGGCGCAAGCAAAAGGTTTTATCACTTTCAAAAATATTGGTGCTATTACCGAATACGAGCTAGACGACTTGTTTAACTTGCTTATAGAGTTAAATCAGTTGAGTCACTTTAGCGGTTTTTGGACATCGGTTCCTGAATCCGTTGAATTTATGAAAAGTGGCCGTGTCGCTATTGAAAGCATGTTCTCACCAGCGGTCTCCGCACTGAATGGTCAAAATATTCCCGTCACTTTCGCGGCTCCAAAAGAGGGATACCGAGGGTGGCACGGGGTAATGTGCCTTTCTTCTGCTACCCAAGGCAGAATGAAAGATGTTGCCTATGAATATATGAATTGGTGGCTGTCGGGTTGGCCGGGTGCATTCATAGCAAGACAGGGATATTACATTTCGAATCCCCAACGTTCGGCCGAATATTTATCGCAGGCTGAGTGGGACTACTGGTATAGGGGCAAAGTTGCTTCTGAACCACTAAAAGGCACTGATGGCAAAGTGAGTGTACAAAAAGGCGCACAACGAACTGGTGGCAGTTACGAAGAACGATTCAGTAATGTTGCAGTTTGGAATACGGTTATGCCAAGCTATGAATATAGCTTACAAAAATGGTACGAATTTATCACTGCATGACGCTGTGTAATACCGCTTCTTAAATGGAATAAGGTTCCCCAGGCTTATATGTTATCGTCAATCCGAGTACAGCTTATAACAGTATTACTTGCCTTAGTTGCACTAATACTTGCTCAAGGCTTCGTAGCGCGAAAAAACCAAGAGGTTTTAAATAAAGGCGTGGCATCCGCGGCTAAAGCCGTCATTGATGTAGGCATTGTAAAAGAGCTTGAACGGGACGTTGTCGACCTTCAGCGTAATGTTTTAATATTCAAAGAGAATGCAAGTAAGTCGGCTATTACGCGTTTTAGCCGCCTGATGGTTACCATTAACAGCAAGCTCGATAAACTTGCGGAGGTTAACGAGCATTCCAATCAAAAAGACGACAGCAATCAAATTCTCAGTAGAATGAGAGAGCACCTAAATGCTTATCAAGAGAACTTCTCTCAGGTTGTTGAAGCGCGCTCAGAAAGAGACAATCTCGTCGATCAAGGGACTATGTCTGATATTACCTTACTCGAAAGTGAACTCGATAAAGCACTAGCGAAAGGAATGGTTTCAGCGACTTCTGTAGAAGATGCAAAGCGCATTCTAATTCAAACAGAAAATGCGATGTTAAAATACTTGATGAAGCCTGATATGAAATTCATCAAGACATTCAATGACTCTGTTGACGCTTTAATGCGCATGTCCTTCTCAGCCAATGCTGAAATGCAGCAGCGTGTGGAGCGAATTATAGACAGAATAAAAAACGACTTTTTTAAGCTTACTCAAATAACACAAGGTAATCTTTTTCTGGTTAATGTAGTGATGGCAGGCTCTGCTAATGAGTTTCTCTATTTAAGCGGCGAATTAGCAAAAAAAGTTAGTACTCACTCAGAGGCTGTTACACAGCGTACTTACCAAATAGCAGAGAATACACAGCGTAATGGAGAGCTCTTTTCTTTATTTGCGATTTTGCTTGCTTTAGCAGCTGCGCTGTTTTCAATATTTCGTATCCTTGGCCCAATCCGCTCTATTACCGATGTTTTCAACAAGCTCGCGGAAGGCGTGCAAATCTCCAATATTCCGGGCAGTAGTCGCAAGGACGAAATAGGAAAGCTAGCCAGAGCCGCTCTTGTATTCAGTGATAAAAACCGAGAAACGGAAAAGCTATTAAACGAAGCGAGATCGATGAACTCTCAGCTGGAAAACTTAAACAAGGTCATCACCGAATCTAAAGTAAAAGCCGAGCAGGCTACCGCATCTAAAAGCATGTTTTTAGCGAATATGAGCCATGAAATTCGTACCCCCATGAATGGTATCATTGGCCTGATAGAACTAGCCCAACAGCAAGAAATATCACCAACAGTACGAGGCTATCTTGATAAAGCTTCGTACTCTGGGCAAATATTACTGAGCGTAATTAACGACATTCTGGACTTTTCAAAGATTGAAGCAGGTGAATTGAAGATAGAAGAGGTTAGCTTTTCACTGCACTCGCTATTTGACAACCTCATCGCGGTAATAGCGCTACGCGCAAAAGAAAAAAACCTATCTGTTCATTTTACGGTTAACCCTAGCATACCACCTCAGGTTATAGGCGACCCGTTGCGCATTGCTCAAATTATTATGAACATTGGCAACAACGCCGTGAAATTTACCGAACAAGGGCGTATAGAAATAGAGTTCGACGGTAACTTGAATGAAAAAGGTAACCTACTACACCTCATTATGCGAATTACCGACTCAGGTATAGGCATGAGCAAAGCGCAGCTCGATAAAATATTTAAGCCTTTTACACAGGCTGATGGCTCAACTAACCGCAAATATGGCGGTACTGGACTAGGCCTTGCCATTGTCAGCCAGCTTACTGAGCTTATGAATGGACGCATTCATGCAACCTCTACTATGGGGAAAGGCAGTAGATTCGAGGTTGAGCTTCCTCTTAAAGCATTTAAGAATCAGCCAGGGGTGTTACAAAACTCTCCACAGTTGCCTACTAATAGCCTTTACGTAACTGAATCACCGTTACTCCCAGAAGCCTATTGCACTCAAATTCAGCTGTCGACAGCATTAAGCATGTCAATTGAAGATGCTAAAGATGCTACTACTCTCCCCGACCATATCGTTGTCGATGTTCATGAGTTTAGCTTGTTTAGGAAAAATATTAGCTGGCTGAACAGCCTTTTAGAAAGCGGAAAGTCTGTAGGCTTAGTAATGGAGAGCGCCGGCAGTGCCCTGCAGTCTAAATATGACTCGCTGTGGAAAGGCCCCTTAATCATGCATCCTTTCACCCCCGCCCAATTTGAACGTTTCGTACACCAAATAATTTCAAAAGATGCTAATTACCAAAGCCGAGAATATAAAGAGGAATCCGAGAGCGTGAATCTTGAAGGGCACATATTGCTCGTAGAGGATAATAATATAAATCAACTCGTTACCGGTGAAATTCTAACAAACCTGGGACTTACATTTGATATCGCTGAAGATGGTAAGCAAGCAGTACAAAAAGTAGAAAACGCCCCTCAATACGACCTTATCTTGATGGACGTACAAATGCCCGTCATGGATGGATATGAAGCCACCAAGCTGCTTCGTGAAAAAGGCTTTACAGCCGTACCTATTATTGGCCTGTCAGCCAATGCAATGAAAGAAGATAAACAAAACGCGCTTCAATCGGGAATGAATGATTATTTGACCAAACCTATAAAGCAGAAGTCACTTATTGCAGTGGTAAAAAACTTTTTAAGTTAACGTTCACAAACAGCGACCCCTAAATAAATTAACAAATTCTTATATTGCATGAACTTAGTACCTCTTTTTCAAAAAAAATCTTGCTTTAAAGGTATATAAAAAAATACTTATTTATTCACCGTTATACCCTTATCGTTACGTAATTTTTTAGTTTAACGCCATTATTATTAATACTTTTGTCTAATATCGTTGGCGAAAAAATGACAAGCTCCGTATTGATTGTGTTACTTCTGTCGCTTGCTATAAATACAGCAGTAGGTGGATATTTTCGTATCTTGGCGAAAAATCAATACGAACCTGTCGCGTTCAACTTTTGGGCCGCATCGTGCTTGGTGTATTGCTTAGGGCTAGTCGGCAGCGCGCTCACTATGTTAGTGCCAAGTATAAACGTGCTCAGCACACTCGCAGGGCTTCTTTATTTAACGGCCAGCTATTTGCTACTTCATGGCTTTTTAAGTTTCAACATTCAATGTGTGCACTCTACCGTCAAACGCACGGGTAACCGCGTTTTTGTAATAGCCGTTCTCTCTTTGTTTGGAGCGTCTTGGTCCCCTGATTTAGTCGAACCAACAACTTCCTTTTTTATTGCTTTAATGTTTTTATTTTGTTTTCAGAGCTTTCAATCGCAGCAATGGAAAACCATTGAGGGTATTTCTATACTGTTACGAAGCATACTGTTCATTCACTTTATCATAATGATGATACGGGCAGCGCTTACCACCGGTACAACCTATTATGGCTTAGAATCTAACTTACAAGTTTTTATAACGATTACTGTTGGGCTACACGTACTGCTTTGCGTTGCCACCTCAGCACTTCTTCCATTTATTATTCTGTCTAAAGAAAAAGGCGAATGGGAAGCAATGGCAAACTTCGACGAGTTAACCGGTGTGTTAGGACGTCGCGCGTTTATTCGCACAGTATTGAAAAAGTTGAAGTCCAAAAGCAAAAGGCCTTTCACTTTGTTGGTAATTGACATCGATTTTTTTAAAGCTATCAACGACAACTATGGTCACCCTGAAGGCGATAGAGTGCTGAAAAACGTGGCACAGTGTCTACAAGGACAGTTACGCGAGGGTGACATCGTGGGTCGTATAGGAGGAGAAGAGTTCGGCGTAATTATCTCTCATCAACATTCTGAACACGCTTTCATCGTTGCCGATAGATTGAGAAAATCGGTGTCTTCACTTGTTATATCCACTGGCACTGAAGAAATAAAGGTAACCATTAGCGTAGGTATGTCTTCTTCGAGCAACATCGAAGATACGTGGAATACACTGTTTAATCGGGCAGATAAAGAACTGTATAACGCAAAAAAAACAGGGCGAAACAGGGTGTCGCCAGTGATCATTACAGAAACAACGTTGGTTTAGCGAACAAAAGGTTCATAAGAAAAACGCTGCCATATGGCAGCGTTTTAGTCTTTATTTCGAAGCGTATCTAGCTACAGCGCTTGTATAGTTTCAAACTGCTCTTTAAGTTTGGCTAGGGCTTTTTCACCCTCTTCCAACTTACCGCGTTCTTTTTCAATTACCGCTTCTGGCGCATTGCTTACGAATTTCTCGTTGCCCAACTTGCCACGAGTACGAGATACGTCTTTCTCGATTTTCTCCATGGCTTTTTTAATACGAGCAAGCTCTGCGTCTTTGTCGATAAGCCCTGCCATTGGGATAAGAATTTCCATCTCGCCCACAAGCGCTGTGGCGCTGGCTGGTGCTTCTTCACCGTCTTTCAAAATAGTCACGGTTTCAAGCTTAGAAAGCTTGTCTAGGAATGCCTTAGCCGCATCAAGACGACGCGCGTCTTCATCGCTTACGTTTTTAAGTAGCGCATTAAGCGGTTTGTTTGGCGAGATATCCATTTCACCACGGATATTACGAATACCCACGATAAACTTCTTCACCCACTCGATATCGGCAAGCACTTCATCGTCTTGTTTCGCTGCATCAACTTCAGGGAATGCCTGAACCATGATGCTTGCGCCCTCTTCCACCTTAAGCGCACTTAGTGGCACAACGCGCTGCCAAATAGTGTCGGTGATAAATGGCATTAGCGGGTGCAACAAGCGAAGCAGGCTTTCAAGCACGTTAATAAGGGTATGACGTGTACCGCGCTTTTCAGCTTCAGTGCTGGCGTCATTGTTAAGCACTGGCTTAGTAAGTTCTAGATACCAGTCACAGAACTGGTTCCAGGTGAACTCGTAAACCGTTTGCGCAGCAATGTCGAAACGGTAGTCTTCAAGCGCCTTTTCAAACTCAACCAGCGTTTGTTGGAACTTCGCCCAAATCCAGCGATCGGCCATGCTAAGCACCATTTCGCCGCCGTCACGACCTGTATCGTGTTCTTCTGTGTTCATCAATACGAAACGCGATGCATTCCAAATTTTGTTACAGAAGTTGCGGTAGCCTTCAACGCGGGCCATATCAAAGTTGATATCGCGGCTGGTTGACGCCATAGCTGCAAAAGTAAAGCGCAATGCGTCTGTACCGTAGGCCTGAATACCATCAGGGAACTGTTTACGGGTACGCTTGGCAATCTTTTCAGCAAGCTGAGGCTGCATCATGCCCGCGGTGCGTTTAGTGACTAGCGACTCAATATCAATACCGTCAATCAAGTCGATTGGGTCAAGCACGTTGCCCTTCGACTTTGACATTTTATCGCCATTCTCATCACGGATAAGACCAGTAATGTAGATGTCTTTAAACGGAATTTTGCCCGTGAATTTCTTGGTCATCATGATCATTCTGGCAACCCAGAAGAAAATGATGTCAAAGCCGGTTACTAGCACTGAAGACGGTACAAAGGTTTCTAGATCTGGCGTTTCTTCTGGCCAGCCCATGGTCGCGAACGGCCATAGTGCGCTTGAGAACCAGGTATCTAGCACATCATCGTCTTGTGAAAGGGTTACGTCACTGCCAAGGCCGTGCTTTTCACGCACTTCTTCTTCAGTGCGGCCAACAAAAACGTTGCCGTTTTCGTCATACCACGCAGGAATGCGGTGTCCCCACCACAGTTGACGTGAAATACACCAGTCTTGAATGTTGTGCATCCACTGGTAGTAAGTCTTGTTCCAGTTCTCTGGCACAAAACGAATTTCGCCACTTTCAACCGCTTCAATTGCAGGCTTAGCAAGAGACTCAACCGCTACATACCACTGGTCAGTTAGGTATGGTTCAATTACCGCCCCCGTTCTATCGCCGCGCGGCACTTTAAGCTTGTGCGGCTCAATTTTAACCAATGCGCCTTGTGCGTCTAAATCAGCAACAATTTGCTTACGGGCGTCGAAGCGATCTAAACCGCGATACGCTTCTGGCGCTTCGTCGTTAATTTTCGCATCGTCGGTAAGAATATTGATCATAGGCAAGTTATGACGCTTACCCATATCGTAGTCGTTGAAGTCGTGAGCAGGCGTAATTTTAACGCAGCCTGTACCAAATTCTTGATCTACATAGTCATCGGCGATAACTGGAATTAAACGGCCAGTAATCGGTAGTTTAATTTCTTTGCCGATAAAGTCTTGATAACGCTCGTCATCTGGGTGTACCGCAACTGCGGTATCGCCTAGCATGGTTTCAGGGCGCGTTGTCGCAACCACTAGCTCACCGCTACCATCTGCAAGTGGGTAGCGCATGTGCCACATGTGGCCGTCTTCTTCTTCGTTCAGTACTTCAAGATCAGATACTGCAGTGTGAAGCACTGGATCCCAGTTAACCAAACGCTTACCACGGTAAATAAGGCCTTCTTCGTGTAGTTTAACGAACACTTCAGTGACGGCTTTAGACAAGTCTTCGTCCATGGTGAACACTTCACGAGACCAGTCAGGTGACGTACCTAGACGGCGCATTTGACCGGTGATAGTACCGCCGCTGTGCTCTTTCCATTCCCACACTTTTTTGATGAAGTCTTCGCGACCTAAATCGTGGCGCGTCTTGCCTTGTGCGTTAAGTTGGCGTTCTACCACCATTTGGGTAGCAATACCGGCGTGGTCAGTACCCACTTGCCATAGCGTATTGTCGCCCTTCATGCGGTGATAACGGGTTAAGGCGTCCATAATGGTTTGCTGGAAACCATGGCCCATGTGAAGGCTACCGGTAACGTTTGGTGGCGGAAGCAAAATACAATAAGGGTCGCCGCTACCTGAAGCTTTAAATAAACCCGCCTCTTCCCATGACTTGTAGCATTGCTGCTCGATGGACTGCGGTTCGAAGGTTTTATCCATTACACACTCTCAAATTGAAGCTAAACGCGAATGACTTATGCAGATTTGAACTGCATGTTGCATCCAGCTTGCTGATAGTTTTTGTATCTTACCCGCGCGGCCTGTTTGGCGTTCTCGTCCACGGGTACAAAATCGATGATTTGACGATGCTGGTTGGGTGAAGGCACCATACCGGAACCCACATTAACCACCATTTGTCGTCTGGCTACCTGCTCTGGCCGCCAACAAATTTCCACCGGCGTTCCCGATTGCGGCCCTTCACCATAAAGGTTATGGGGAACAAAACGGTCAGCCGGCAGCTGCCACAACAATTCATCAACGTCTTCAGCCTGCGCCTGTGTATCGCACAGCACGCTAATCTTTTGCTTATTAGCAAACGCTGAAGCAATAACTTCGCTGGCGCGGCCTGCCACACCATTGTCACTGCTGGTAAGTTGATAAAATATCACTTGTGGCATGAATGATTAGTCCTCTAGCTTGATATCAGCGCGGTTCATTAGGAACTGAGACAGCATAGGCACTGGACGGCCTGTTGCGCCTTTGTTCTTACCACTGCGCCATGCCGTACCGGCAATATCAAGGTGAGCCCAGTTGTACTTCTTAGTGAAACGCGACAAGAAACAACCTGCGGTGATTGAGCCCGCTGGGCGACCGCCTAAGTTCGTCATATCGGCAAACGGGCTTTCAAGCTGCTCTTGGTAATCGTCCCAAAGCGGTAAACGCCATGCGCGATCTGAGCTTTGCTCTGACGCATTAAGTAGTTCGTGAGCAAGCGGGTTATGCGTGCTCATGACTGCAGTTGCATGGTGACCAAGCGCGATAATCGCTGCGCCAGTTAGCGTGGCTACGTCAATCACTAGCTCTGGGTCGAAGCGCTCAACGTAGGTTAACGCATCGCACAATACCAAACGACCTTCCGCATCAGTATTCAGTACTTCAACGGTTTGACCCGACATGGTCGTTAGAATGTCACCGGGGCGGTACGCTTTACCATCTGGCATGTTTTCACAGCCTGCCAATACGCCAATAACGTTAATGGGCAAATTCAGCGCCGCGATAGTGTGCATAGTACCAAGTACGCCCGCAGCACCACCCATGTCGTACTTCATTTCATCCATGGCTTCGCCAGGCTTAATTGAAATACCGCCTGAATCGAAAGTAAGGCCTTTACCTACAAGCACAATTGGCGCTTGGTCTGCAGGACCACCGCGATGATGCATAATACTCATCATGCTTTCATTTGCCGAACCGCGACCAACCGCAAGGTAAGACTGCATACCAAGCTCAGCCATTTGGGTTTCATCAACCACTTCGGCGGTTACGCTGTCGTACTGGCTTGCTAATTCTTGTGCTTGCTGCCACAGATACGCTGGGTTACAGATGTTTGGCGGCATGTTGGCTACGTCTTTGGTTACTTTCGAACCACGAGCGACAGCTAAACCATGCTCAACTGCACGTTCACCAACGGTAAGCTCACGACGGGTAGGTACGTTAAATACAATTTTACGCAGCGGGCGGCGAGGCTCACCTTTCTTGGTTTTAAGCTGCATAAAGGTGTAAAGCGTGTCTTCAGTTGCTTCTACTGCCTGACGTACTTTCCAGTAGGTATCGCGACCTTTAACGTGAAGTTCGGTAAGGAAACATACCGCTTCCATCGAGCCTGTTTCATTCAATGTTTGAATGGTTTTGGCGATTATATTTTTGTACTGGCGCTCGTCTAATTCGCGCTCTTTACCACAACCGACAAGAAGCACGCGCTCGCTTAGTACATTTGGCACGTTGTGTAGCAACAACATTTGGCCGGCTTTACCTTCAAGGTCGCCACGGCGTAACAAGTTGCTGATATAACCTTCACTGATTTCGTCTAGTTGTTCAGCCACTGCCGTTAGGCGGCGCGGCTCGAAGACACCCACAACAATACATGCGCTGCGTTGTTTTTCAGGACTGCCACTTTTTACACTAAACTCCACGATATCACCTCGCTTTTCGTCGTTTATGGTTTGCACGATGACTAAAATCACGTAACGTTTCGCGCTGCTTTATGTTTTAATAC
The DNA here is from genome assembly GCF_057552975.1 of Alteromonas sp. 5NW40-0090. NCBI lineage: Bacteria > Pseudomonadati > Pseudomonadota > Gammaproteobacteria > Alteromonadales > Alteromonadaceae > Alteromonas > Alteromonas sp. 5NW40-0090. Next base: position 154,808 of record NZ_BAAJLT010000007.1, on the reverse strand, counting down.
GCAGCATAACTTTTTAGTTCGCTGCAATTCACGCTTACAGACCTATTGAATATAGGTTAAATTTGCGTCAAAACACCATGCAAACGGTTTATGATTGCAGGCAAAACTTGTAAAAACGGTAAGTTTAAACAAAATTGTGCTTTCTTTCACTAAAATTCCTAATTTTCCGGAAGGGCTGAGATGCTGATATTCCGCTATTTACTTAAGGAAACGCTGAAATCTCAGTTAGCGATTTTCTTTATCCTAATGGCCATTTTTGTCACCCTAAGGTTTGTGCGCGTTTTAGGCGATGCATCAGACGGTGATATACCCGCTGGACTTGTACTTGGCTTCCTAGGTTTATATGCCCCAATTCTCTCTTCACTCGTACTACCTATCAGTGCTTATCTAGGCATTATGTTGGCGCATGGAAGACTGTATGTAGACAGTGAAATGACCGTAATGCGCGCTTGCGGTATTAGTGAATGGTACGTCACTAGGGTAATGCTGTTCTTGTCTGTTCTTATCATGATAGTTACAGGTGCAATTACCCTTTATTTCGCGCCATTGGCTGCAGAGAACGAATACCAGCTGCGAGAAAAAGCCAGAAACGAAGCCGGAATCTCGGCGCTAATGCCGGGTAGATTCCAGCAAACGGGTAACGAAAAAGCGGTTATTTTTGTTCACGATGTGGACAACAACGATAAGCTGCAACGCGTGTTTTTATCGCAAAATCAAACGGACGACAGCGAAGGCGACGTGCGCGTTGTATATGCGCAAACTGGTGAAGTGGCCAACAACCCTGACGGCACACGAAACCTTGTATTGAAAGAAGGGGTACAGTACGAAGGTAAGCAATCGGAAAAAGCTTTCCGCAAAGTAGAATTTGATGAATACCAAATTCAGATTGCCGACAAACCCGCCGACGAAACCCGTCGTAAGGTAAGCGTGCTGCCTACTAACGAACTGTGGGAAGACGACAGTATTGAAGCCAGAGCCGAACTTCAATGGCGTATCGCTATCCCCCTTTCTATTCCATTTTTAGTACTGATTGCTGTGCCGCTAAGCGCGGTCGATCCGCGCCAGGGTCGTTTTGGTAAAATGTTCCCTGCCATCCTTCTTTATCTGGGATATTTCTTGCTGCTGCTTGCGAGTAGACGCGTACTAGAAGATGGAAAAATGCCGCCTCAATTGGGTTTATGGTGGGTGCATACCATCATGCTGATTATTGGTGTCATGTTGATTGTAAGGGACAGAAAAACCGGCACTGAGCTTCGCGCATGGATATTGGGGAAAAAATAGATGTTTAAAATCCTCGATTTATACATTGCACGTACGTTGTTAGGTACTATCACGGTTACACTGAGTGTACTTATTGGCTTAAGTGCACTCATAAAGTTTGTAGAACAGCTTCGGAAAATTGGCGAGGGTGACTACGACATGCTGGTCGCCTTTATCTACGTTTTACTAAGCTTGCCTCGCGACTTAGAGCAGTTCTTCCCTATGGCAACATTGCTAGGCGGCCTTATTGGTATGGGCGTCTTGGCTAGCAATAGCGAATTGGTAGTGATGCAAGCCGCAGGTATGAGCCGCTGGAACATCATAAACTCAGCGATGAAATCTACCCTTGTAATGATTTTATTGGTAATGGCCATTGGTGAGTGGGTTACTCCGTACAGCGAAACCAAGGCAAAACAGATAAGAACCGAAGCCATTTCAGGCGGTAGCCTGTTTTCTTCAGATAAGCTGGTATGGGCAAAAGATGGCGACCGATTTGTAAGTATTGGTCAGGTTCTAAGCCAAGACTCTCTCAAAGATGTGAGCATATTTAGCTTTAACCCTGACTTGTCTCTTGAAAGTATTACCTACGCTAAAAACAGTGCCTTCGATGGCGATGGCTGGTGGTTAAGCGATGTTGAAGTCACCGAGTTTTCTGAAACCAAAGTGTCGGTAAAAGAAAACGAGCGTATGCGATGGAATTCAACACTGACGCCAGACAAGCTAGGCATTGTTGCGGTTAAGCCAGAAGCTTTATCTATTACAGGGCTGCTGGATTACGTGAACTACCTGGAAAATAACGACCAGGATCCTTCTCGTTATCAACTCGCCTTGTGGCGCAAGGTATTCCAACCGATTTCGGTAGGCGTAATGCTGTTAATGGCATTGTCGTTCATCTTTGGCCCGCTGCGAAGCGTTACCATGGGCGCACGCGTGATTATGGGCGTACTGACTGGCTTCGGTTTCTTTATTCTCAATGAAGTATTTGGCCCAGTAAGCTTGGTTTATCAATTGCCGCCATTCCTTGGCGCCTTGCTACCTAGCGTACTATTTGCAGCCATTGCAGGGGTAATGTTGAGGCGTTGAGCAAGCTATCAGCATTCGTCTAGTTTAACAGTCAAAGCTTAAAAAAGAGGCTCTTTGCAGCCTCTTTTTTAATGATTTTTTTAGCGCCGTACAAGGCATTTTACCAGCTCTTGTGGTCATTCGCTTCCTTGGTCAACTTCAACACTTCGGTCTTTGCCAGGCGGTCTTGCAAAGATTGCTTATTTTTGAAATCGAATAACACAAGTAACGTACCCAAACCACCCAATGATGCGACGAGGCGGATAAACAAGCGCGGCCACGTCATGGGTTCTTCAACCGTACTATAAATGCGTAAACGCCAAGCACGCATGCCTAGGGTTTGCCCACCTCTGCGCCAGAACCACAAGAAAAAACCGGCTATCCACAGGCCTACCCACGTTTGAATAAGCAATTTATAGCCAAATGAAGCCTGGATCAGGTCGGCGGGTTCAGCATAGCCTTGCAGGTCAAGCGCACCGTTTTTCAGCATAACCACCAGCGTTACGATCATCACCATGGCTGCACACATGCCCACAGCGGTGGCCACTAGCGTGTCGTAAATCATAGCCAACAAGCGTCGCACAAACCCCGCGCGCTCGAGTGACGAGCTTTCAGGTTCTGAATTACGTGTATCATTATCACCTTCCGCTTTATTTAGATTAGATGATGTCTGGTTCTTGGCCTTTCTATCGTGTCTCGCCACTGGCTTCTCTTAGCTGCATTGATAACTTCGTATATTTTGACACAAGCACCTGTGAGCTTAAACAACATAAACCACACTTAATGCCTTTTAATGAAGCAATAACCTTTAACGCTAAGTGAGAAATATTTCTCAACATTTGCATCCAAGCCTCATAGATAGCCGTTAATAAAATTACAAATGGACGAAAGAAGTAAATACGGTGACACATAAATCTTTTTCAACGACGGCACTAGCACGGGTACTAATGGTAAGTTCTGTCTCTATCAGTATGAGCTCTGCATTAGCGCTAGATGATCCCGAAGGCGATATCGAACATATTCGAGTGCGTGGTGACGCTTCAATAAAAGACGGCGAATTCATATCAGCTTCTCAAGGATGGGTGTCTGGAGACACGCTAATTGAGCGGCCTATGCTTCGAGCTGGCGAAATACTTGAATTTATCCCCGGTATGATGGTGACCCAACACAGCGGTTCGGGCAAAGCCAACCAGTATTTCCTGCGCGGCTTTAATCTGGACCACGGTACCGATTTCACGGTAAGTGTTGACGGCATGCCCGTGAACATGCGAAGCCATGGGCACGGCCAAGGTTACAGCGACCTAAACTTTATTATCCCAGAATTTATTGACAACCTTAGCTATTTCAAGGGCACTTATTACGCCAACATTGGCGATTTTTCTAGCGCTGGCGGTGCGTTCTTTAACTTAAGAGACTCACTTGAACAGAACCAGTTATTTTTAGGCCTAGGTGAATATGGATACAAGCGCGCCGTTGCATTAAATCACTTCGAAGCTGGCGAGAGCCGTGTTGTAACCGCCTTGGAATATCAAACCTATGACGGCCCGTGGACTGATGTAGACGAAGACGTAAAAAAGAAGAACGCCCATATTCGTTATATTACGCCCTTACTAAACGGCCAACTTACTGTAACTGGAATGGCTTACGACAATAGTTGGAACGGGGCCGACCAAGTACCAGAGCGAGCGATACAAAGCGGTTTAATCGACCGTTTGGGATCTATTGATACCCAAGTCGGCGGAGAGTCATCACGCTACAGTTTGTCAGCAAACTACACCAGTGATACATGGAATGCTTCTCTTTATGCCGTAGATACCGAACTTAGTTTGTTCTCTAATTTTACCTATTTCCTTGATAATCCTGAGCGAGGCGATCAGTTCGAACAAGCTGACGACAGAAAAATATACGGTGGCGAAATATTCACTACCCTGCCCTTAGCCATTACCGATGGAAGTAGTATTACCCTTGGCGGCCAGTGGCGTTTTGATGATATCGATAATGTAGGCTTGTATCGCACCCAAAACTTAGCCCGCTTTGGCACTGTCCGAGAAGACGAAATAGACAGCAACAGCTACGCACTTTTTGCCCAATCAAACATTGTGTTAAGTGACGCACTGAGCCTTTCATTAGGTGGTCGATACGATTATTTAGATGTTGATGTAACGAGTAACCTTAATGCTAATTCAGGTAATGAGAGCGATGGCTTATTTACATTAAAGGCGGGCTTAAAATATAGCGTTTCTGACGAACTTACCGCGTTTGCCAATATTGGTCAGGGCTTTCATTCAAACGATGCGAGAGGGGCAACCCTCAGGATTGACCCTGTGACCGGTGATGAAACAGAGGCAGCCCCCTTACTCGTGAAGAGCCTTGGCTATGAAGCGGGGATTAATTATACCGATAATAAAACCTATAACTTATCTGCCGCACTATGGCGGTTAGAGCTCGATAGTGAACTGGTTTACGTTGGCGATGCTGGTTTTACCGAGGCTAGCCGCCCCTCTGAAAGACATGGCATCGAAGTAAGTGCCTACTATTGGATTAGCCACCACGTCACAACAGACATCGAAGCGGCATGGACAGAAGCGAGATTCAGCGACCGTGTTGAAGGCGAAGGCCGTCACATTGATGGCACCGTGCCCGGCGTAGTAAGCGCAGGCTTAACCTATTACCAGCAGAGCAATCAGTTGGGGTTCAGTTACACATTGAGAGGCCGCTATTTAAGTTCTAGAACCGTTGAAAGTTTCGATAAAATTTCACCACCATCGACGTTTTTAATAAATGCACAGGTCGCTTATCGTCAGCCAATGTGGGACGTGACTTTAGAGGTACTCAATGCCTTAGACAGTGACGATCATGATATTGACTATTTCTATGCATCGCGACTACCTGGAGAGCCGGAAGTCGGTATAGAAGATTTGCATTATCACCCTGTTGAGCCAAGAAATGTGCGCCTTACCGTTTCCCTTAAATACTAGGCGAGCAGAGGTTTTTAATCGTCATAACGGCGCGAGCGCTTTTTAAGTACCGCTATTTTTGTGTGATTAATCAAAAAGGGTGCTAGTTTAAATACTTAGAAACATTATTTTTGTTTCACTAGCGAGTCTTTTTGTGAAGACAGCGCCATAACAATAAAAGGTAGGAGCAACGATGGAACATGAAACTTTGTTCCCACTGCTGTGTAAAACGGCAGACGGTGACAAAAAAGCGTTCGCAGAGCTTTATAAAATAACCAGTCCACAGCTTTATGCGGTTGCGTTAAAGCTATTAAAACGCCCAGAGCTTGCTGATGAAGCAACCCAAGATGCCTATATAAAAATATGGCACAATGCGGGGAATTATCAGCGAGGTAAAGGCACAGTGTTGACGTGGATGGTCAGTATTGCCCGCTATCGCGCGTTAGATTTGATTCGCTATCACAATGTAAGAAACGAGGTTGAGCTTGACGATGATGCCCCATCAGGAGCAGAAGGCGCCCAAACCATCAAACTTGGTGCCGAACAGGCAAAATTGGCGGCTTGCCTTGATGAACTTGATGGTCCTCAGCGACAAGCTATTCATTTAGCCTACGTTAACGGGATGTCTCATCAAGAAGTGGTGAGTCATTTAGCGTCTCCCCTTGGAACAATAAAAAGCTGGATAAGACGAGGCTTGCAAAGTTTGCAGAGGTGCCTATCACTATGAATTATTTAAAAGAAGAACGACTGAATGCCCTGGCGGCAGAATACGTTGTTGGAACCCTTCGCGGTAAAGCGCGCACCCGATATCAAAAACTAATGATGCAGTACCAAGCTGTGAGCGACGCAACGGCCCAATGGGAACAATACCTGACGGGCTTTGCGGAGACGCTTCCGCCTGTGGCGCCACCAGATTACGTGTGGGAAAGCATCCAAGTCAAACTCGGGCATAAAGCCGCTAACGACGCAAGCGTAGCTAGCGATACAAAACCTTCCAGCAAGCCTGGCGAGGTTATCGACTTTGAACAAGAGAAACAGAAACGCTGGAAGAGCTTGTCATTCATATCCACAGCTGCTGCATTGGTGTTAGCCGTATTGCTTTTCGTCATGCAACCTGTGCCTACCCCAGAGGTTTCCCATATTGCCGTAGTCAACAATGCGGACAACACACCGTTATGGGTAATAGAAGTCTCTGACGAAACCATGAATGTTAAGGTAACTGATGCCTTTGTTGCATTGGCTGATAAAGACTATGAACTTTGGATGGTACCAGCAAACGGTGAAGCACCGATTTCCCTTGGCCTAATGCCTGAAGCCAATGGCGATACAAGGGCGACGCCGGATATCCTGCTTGATCAAAGCATCGCGGCGTTGGCAGTAAGCTTGGAAGCACCGGGCGGCTCAGTAACAGGATCGCCAACTGAAGTCCTTTACATTGCTCCCATTGTGTCAGTTTAATTTTTCAAAGAAGAAATAACATATGCCAAGGCCACATATTATGTGGCCTTTTTTACTTTTAACGCTTTCATAAAAACTTTTTCCATCTTTTTACATTTTTTTGCATCTAAAGCGAAAACTCAGTCGTTTGGTCTTTTGAACTCATAAAAAACAGAGAGACTCGACATGATCCAATTCAAACGCAAAACCTTGTCTTTGGCCGTTGCTGTGACGTGTGCAGCAATAACAGCTGGCGCAGTCGCGTCAAGTCATAGAGAAGCACCTAATATTACTCGTCACCCAGCGCTTGATAGCACTGACTTCTACGCTTTCAACAGTTATGAGCAAGGTCGTGAAAATTACGTCACCTTTATCGCTAACTATATTCCATTGCAAGATGCCTACGGTGGCCCTAACTATTTCGCGATGGACCCGAACGCCCACTATGCCATTCATATTGATAGCGATGGGGATGCGGTAGAAGATATCAGCTTTGTATTTAATTTTAACAACATGCTTGCTGCTGGTAACGAAGGTATTGCGCTTCCGATTGGTCCAGAAGGCAATCAGAAAATGGTAAAAGTACCGCTTAAAAATGTAGGCGGTATCAGCGCAGACGATTCAAGTGCCGCGAATTTTTCAGAGATGTATAGCCTCACCATGGTGAGTGGCGATATGCAAACAGGTACCCGCACTACGCTTACGCCAGCCATGGGCGATATGTTTAAAAAGCCGCTTGACTACATCGGTAATAAAACCTTCACCAGCGAAACGGAATATGCGCGCTACGCTGAAAGCTTTATTTACTCATTCAGCATTCCTGGCTGCGATAACATGGGGAAAGTGTTTGTTGGCCAGCGTAAAGACCCCTTCGTTGTGAACTTGGGCAAAACGTTCGACTTGGTAAACTACGTCCCTGTTGAGGGTGACAGTGCGCCGGGTGCAGGCGATGGCCAGGGGTTCCCGGGCGGTATTACACAAAGCGCGATGAACGATGACTTGGTAGACAAAAACGTAACCGCCCTTTCTATTGAAGTACCAAAAGCGTGTGTAACAGGTGACGGCAACGGCGTTATTGGCAGCTGGACAACAGCAAGTTTGCCACAGGCGCGCATTCTAAACCCAGATGCCACTTTTGCTAAGCCTGAAACCAACGGCGGTGCCATGACACAGGTGTCTCGCTTAGGTAGCCCGCTGGTGAATGAGCTTGTTATTGGAATTGGTGACAAAGACAAATTCTCTTCTTCTCACCCAAGTGCAGATGGTCAATTCGCTGACTATGTGACCCACCCTTCGTTACCAGAACTGCTCAACATTCTGTTTAGAGATGCGGTAAACACTACGCTAGGTACTGACATTGAAACCCTTGCGCCAACTAATTTCCCACGTGTGGACTTAGTGACAGCGTTCCTAACCGGCTTCCCTGGTGTGAACCAGCAAGCTACCGTAACAGCGTCTGAAATGCTGCGCCTAAATACGGGGATCCCAGCAACACCAGCCGAGTCTCAGTCAGCATTTGGTGTGGCAGGTGATGATTTAGCAGGTTTCCCTAACGGTCGCCGCCCAGGTGATGACGTGGTTGATATTGCCCTTCGCGTAGTGATGGGCCGTTTGTGCTACCCCATCCCGGTGGCAGGTGAAGACACTGACTTAGGCTTGTGTGCACCAGAAGATGCAAGCGTAGGTAACGTACCCTTCACAGACGGTGCTCCTGTGGATGCAAGCATGATTGACTCGTCATTCCCGTATCTAAAAACACCGCTTGCGGGTTCTGAATAGGGAGACCCATCATGTCCATGAAAATTAGCCAAACAAACAAAAGCTTTGGTAACGCTTCAGTGAAAACGCTAGCGCAAGTTAACCGCCAAAAACACCGTTTGTGGATTGTTTCTGGGTTGGTATTGGCACTCTCTGGCTGTTTTGACAGTGATGACGATGACGATTATCAAGCGCCAGAAGAAAACGTCGCGCCAGTGGCCGTTGATGAGATGCTGACGACTCAGGCTGACATTGCCTTTGACGGAACGCTAACGGCAAGCGATGCAGACGGCGATGCGCTCACCTTTGGTCTTGGAGAAGACGGCAGTTTAGGTAGTGCAGTAGTCAACGCTGACGGCAGTTTTACCTACACGCCTAATGCTCAGGTTACAGGTAGCGATAGCTTTACTTTTACCGTATCTGATGGCGTTAATCCCGAGGTTACTGCTACCGTGAGTGTGACTATAGAAGCGCAGCAGGTATCGTTTTCTAGCTATACCCGCGACGCATTTAACCAAGCACCGACCGATGAACCTTTACCGATAAACGGACGAGAGTTCACCCAAGATGCTGACGACACTACATTCGATGATTTATTGATAGGTCAATAATACCCATCGAATGCGAGAAAAGTGTTAGCAGGTAACAAGTGTCAACCGTAAAGCCAGGGACGGCTTTTTTTAAGGACGTATTGATGAAGTATGTAAAGCGCCCAGCGCTGAAATTCGCTTTAGTAAGTGCATTGTTAGTCTTATCACCTTGTTCGGTCTTCGCACAACCTCAAAAGCTAGATTTCGATACGGTTATCGCAAGCTGGCAGCCTCAACATTTATCGATAGCGAACTTAGATGAAGCAGAGAAAGTGCTGTCTTCAAGCCGCTACCTCTCGGCAACCGGAGACGAAAGAGAGCGCGTGATTCGATTTACAAATAGGATGCGAAAGGATTTCACCTCATTAAATGCTGGGCAAAGAGAACGCTTAGTCATACTAGAGGCACGATTATTACAAGGCATTCATAAATTTGAGCAGGCCGAACAGCACCTAAAACAAATTGCACACTTTCGCTCACCAGGGGCTTACTTACTTATGGCAGATATTGCCATTCAACAAGGTGACGCTAAAAAAGCGAAAGAGAACTGCGAGAAGCTGGTAGGAAAAACAAGCTTTCTCGTTGCCTTTACATGTATGGTAGATGCTGAGTTCTCACAAAACACAGAGTCTAAATTACTGAAAAAGCTTAAGGCTTTTGAAACCTATACCAGCAAGGCCAGAGTCGCCGAACGCCAATGGTTTTATGAAGTACTTGCAGATATGTCACTGCAGCTTGGTGGCGCTGAAGAGGCGCTTCAGCACCTGTCACAGACCGAGTTTGAACACCTCCCCATCAGCGCCATGTTAGTTTGGGCAGATGCTAATTTTGCGTTAGAAAATTATGAAGTGGTAACTTCCACGCTTTCCCGACTTGTTCCCGATATATCGAAGGCTGATGACGGTTTACTGCTTAAATGGGTCAAGGCAGAGCGTAAACAAGGGATTGAATCTTCAGCTGTACAATCTCAGCTAGCAAAAAACATGGAAATAAGAGTTTGGCGAGAAGACAGTTCTCATGCTGCACAAGTCGCCACATACTTTTTGGAGATAGCGCCTAATTATCCACTGGCGGTTAAATTCGCTGAACTCAATTGGCAGTACGCTCAGGCCTCAAGCGACAAACGCCTGCTAGAGCGCGCTCGCTCAGCACTTAACGCTTCAGCAGAAGCGTAACGGCCTCAACCCTTTCAGTGAACGACTCATGATTAAATTTATTGCATTTTTTATCTTCGCCGCCTTCAGCGGTTTGTCATCATCTCACGAATTAAGTAACGGCTACTTAACGCTTAACAAGGCATCGAATGACACGCTTTCAGGCGAGTTGTTGTTGAAGCCTGAAGATATTGGGCGTGCTGCGGGGTTAGATATTAATAATGACGGCACCCTGACTTGGGGTGAAGTAAACAGAAACCATAATTTGGCGAACGGTTATATTCAAAATAATCTGGTAATCCGCGGTAACGAGAGCCGGTGCATTGTGGCCGTTGCCCCACCCTCAATGAGAGATATATCTGCTGAGTCACTGTTGGTATACCCGCTTACCGTGCATTGCGCTTTTTTAAACGAGGTCTCAGTGCGCTACACAGGTATGATGAATGACTTCCCTACACATAAATTACTCGCTTCAATAACCCTTGATGAACAAACCAGTGTGCATGTTCTAGATAGCGAACGCTCATTTATCACTGTTTCTCCTCAAGACAATAATTGGGTTTCCCAATTTGGTGAGATGGTTTACCAGGGTATTTGGCATATTTTTATTGGCTTAGATCATATCTTATTTTTAGTCGCCACATTACTTACTGTTAATCTATATAGAAAGAATAAACGTTGGGTCAAAGCACATAGTAAGAGGCACATATTAAAGAGCACAGTCATTTTGGTCAGCACGTTTACCCTAGCGCACTCCATTACGTTAACGGCTACCGCCCTAGATTTTATTAACCTTAACAGCCGAATTGTTGAGTTAGGCATTGCGATATCAGTTGTTATTACAGCACTCAATAATGTGTTTCCCATGATCCTACGTTTGGGCTTTATCACTTTTGGATTTGGCCTACTTCATGGAATGGGCTTTGCGAGTGTGTTTGGCGACCTTAATGCCCAGTCAGGCAGTTTGGTAATGAACGTTATGGCTTTTAATATAGGGGTTGAGTTAGGCCAACTTGCTATCGTGACACTGCTTCTTCCCTTACTCATTTTAGTGAGAAACGTAAAACTTTATTCGAAAGCTATTATGCCCATTGCGTCGTCAATCATTGCGGTAATAGCAATTAACTGGACACTTCAACGTTGGTGATAGCCGACGCTTTATTGATTATTAATAAACAATATAGAACGTCGAATGCGTTTTTGGACAATCTTTCGGCACTTGATCATAAAAAGCTTAAAAAGTTGTTGTATAGGCGCGACGCATCGCTATAATGCTAAGCATCGACACCGCGTTGATAACCATACACAATGCCAGTGTGATGGAATTGGTAGACATGACGGATTCAAAATCCGTTGCTAGCGATAGCGTGGCGGTTCAAGTCCGCCCACTGGTACCAAACATTAAACCAACTTTTCAGTTGGTTTTTTTGTGTCTGAAGTTCAGCAAATCGCCACGCAAGCGTGTCGGCCGAGTGTCGGTCCATCGCGTGGCGACCAATCAAAGTCCGCCCGTGGTACCAAGCATTAAACCCACTTTTCTCATGTCATTGCTGCCGTACACTTAGCTGATGTTTTATGTTCTATGTTTTACTTTATTCTGCCTAATTCAACAGGCGTTAAGATGGGTGTTTCTTCTCGCGAAGTGCTTGCATAAGAATATTGTGGTTGGTTTGCATGTAAATCCAAAGCTTTACCGTAATTTGAGCATTAACGCTCAAAACTAAACAAACGCCCCAAAAAAGTTCGCTATTTTTGTCTGCGGTGAAAAAGTGATAGCCGCTATAGAATATCAACACACTAAAGATAATAGCCATGGCATAGCCAAGCTTCATAATGGCAGGGAAGTCAGAAGCGAACCCCATCCGCAAATAGTTGATAAAACCTGTGCTTTGCGCGTCGAGTTGTTTATCTTTTTTCTGTCCGTTTACTTCTTTATTGAAATTCTTTTGTTGTTTCATTTCACTTGCTCCTTACCTTAGCTTTTGTAATTAACCACCGTTATCAAAGGATTTGCTTTACTAACTTTTCAGTTTCAAGAAATACCCACAACAATGCGCCTGCTATAAAAATCGTTACATAGTCGATGACGGCTGGGGAAGCCGTACCAAAAACGTCTTGTAAAAAAGGAAAATGGCAAATCATAGCCTGCGCGGTAATAACCAAAACAATGGCTATCCACACGGCTTTACTTGTTTTTGTACCTTTTATTTTAAAGGCCCGCAGGTGCATACGACGAATAAATAGCAAATAGAATATTTCAAGGCCCACTAACATATTCATTGATTGCGTACGTGCAAGCGCTACGGAGACATTCTGCGACATGGCAAAATGATAAACACCAAACACTGCAATAAAGAAAAGTACACCCACCATCAAGATGTGCCACAGCAAATCACCTTGAATAAGCGATTGGTTTCTGGGCCTAGGAGGTTGCGCCATAATATTTTTGTCGGGCGGTTCAAACGCTAGTGCGATGCCTAACGATATTGCGGTAATCATATTTACCCACAATATTTGCACCGGAGTTATGGGGTAAGGCATACCTGCAATTAAAGCTACGATTATAGTGAGCGCCTCTCCGGCATTCGTCGGCAGTGTCCAACTCACTACTTTTTTAATGTTGCTGTAAACGGTACGTCCTTGTTCTATGGCTGCTACGATGGATGTAAAGTTATCGTCTGCCAAAACAATTTCTGCAGCATCCTTCGCGGCCTCGCAACCTTTAAGACCCATCGCAACACCGGCATCTGCACGCTTAAGAGAAGGGGCGTCATTCACCCCGTCGCCCGTCATCACCACCACTAAATCTAAGGCTTGTAGCGCCATGACCAACCGTAATTTATGTTCAGGTGTGGTTCTGGCAAAAATGTGGGTATTTTGTGCGCTTACTTTTAAGTCATTATCGCTCAACGCATCTATCTGTTCACCGGTGAGTACAGTGTCGGCACGTGCCAACCCTAGCTGCTTACCAATACATTGCGCCGTAACGGCATGGTCACCCGTTATCATTTTTACCTGTATTTGAGCGCGGTGACATTCTTCTATTGCGGCACTAACGCCGCTTCGAGGTGGGTCCATAAGCCCTACAAGGCCAAGTAGGCAAAGGTGCCCATCAATTTCTTTGTTTGTTAACTGAGTGGATTGTTCCAGCCTGCTGTTTTTACAGGTTGGATCCAGCACAGCGAGCGCAAGCACTCTTAATCCGCTTGCCGCCATTTCGTTCGCTTCTTGTAACCAGAATGACCGCTCAATGGACACATCGGCGCTTTCTTCTTTCTGACTACGACAAAATGCGATGACTTTTTCAGGCGCCCCTTTCACAAATAGCTCAAACTCACCCTGACTATTTGCGTTTAATGTTGCCATGTATTGGCTATTTGCGTTGAATGGCATCACGCATTTACGTGGCCAACTATCGCGAACGTTGAAGTGCGTGGTACCTAACACCTTATGAGAGAAACTGAGGAGCGCAGCTTCCATTGGATCACCATGATGAAGCCATTGCCCCTCACTTTCATAGAGTTCAGCGTCGTTACACAGATTACAAGCCAGAGCGAGGGTTGTAAGTGCCTGTCGATGTTGAAGCGTAATAGGTACACCTTTATTGCGTATTTCTCCTTCAGGCTGATAACCTTCGCCACTTACATCGAACGCAGCATACGCGGTGTGTATTTTCGTCACCTGCATTTCATTGCGGGTCAGTGTACCGGTTTTGTCAGAGCATATAACCGAAACGGCACCCAATGTTTCAATAGCGGAAAGTACTCTGATTATGGCGTTGCGCCGAGCCATGGCTTGCACGCCTACGGCCAGCGTAATGGTGAGCACTGCTGGCAGCCCTTCGGGAATAGCTGCTACAGACAACCCAATCACTGCCATAAAAACGTCCAAAAAAGGGCGTTGTAGTAGGAAGATGCCAAAAAAAAGTAGAATAGCACCTACACCAATGATGAGTGCAGTTACCCACTTTGCTAACACATTCATTTTGAGCGTTAGGGGCGTTGTCAGTTTTTCAACTTTTGATAGTAACCCCCCTATTTTACCGATTTCAGTGTGTGCCCCCGTGGCTACCGCAACGCCTATGCCCTGCCCCCCAACAACATTGGTACCACTAAAAGCCATGCAGCTTCGATCTCCCATCGCAACCTTAGCATCGAGGGCGTCAGTTTTCTTCATTACGGCCTGCGCTTCTCCAGTCAGTATACTTTCCTGAATCTGCAGACTCTCTGCTTCGATAAGACGAAGATCTGCAGGCACTTTATCCCCAGGTGCTAAAATAACGATATCGCCTGGAACAACCTCCTCACCATCGATAGTCGTTCTAATACCGCCTCGGATAACCGATGCTTTTACGGCCAGAAGGTGGCGAATAGAGGCGATTGCTTTTTCTGCTTTCCCTTCTTGCACAACGCCGATAAGTGCATTAATTAGAATAACGGCAAAGATAACGCTCGCATCTAGCCAATGCTGAAGTGAAGCGGTAAGTATTACGGCTACCACAAGTACCAAGACTAAAAGGCTCTTGAACTGCAAGGCAAAACGGAAAGCAAGGCTTGGAGGCGACGCTTGGGCGATGCTGTTTCGCCCATACTTTGCTCTAAGCAAAACGACTTGTTTTTCGGTGAGTCCTTCTTTCGAAGAATCTAACGCCTTCAACACGTCATTTACTGTCTTTTGATACCAGTGGGTATTACTTACTTTTGCCACAGTGCAATCCATTTCGTTCTAAAAGTAATTCGACTATTAATGCGCCAGATCAATATAACTAGCACTTGCCCCTCTATACTCACCTATATTCAGTACGTTCTTTGTTCGCTATCGCACAGAAGCGAAAATAAATAACGTTTACATTGCAATAAAAAATTCGTTTTCACTGCATGCATATGTAGCGCAAATAACGATAATAATAAGTAAAGGAACGTACAGTCATGATCAAATGTAATAACACGCTTTTATCTGCCCTCCTCTCGGTATTACCTGACAAATGTGAAAAAAAACTTGAATTGGTGCCACTTGAGCTGGGGAAGGTACTTTATGAATCAGGAGAAGCACTGCAGTATGTATACTTTCCTGTTGATGCCATCGTTTCTTTACTGTTTGAAATGTCTGACGGTGCTTCCGCCGAGATCTCCGTTGTGGGGAATGAAGGCATTGTCGGCATTGCCGTGTTTTTAGGCGGTGGCAGTACCCCAAGCCGGGCAATTGTGCAAAGTGAAGGAAAAGCCTATCGCGTCTCTGCAACATCTATAAAGCAAGCATTTAACCATGATCCTGCTGTTCGAGTTCTCCTCTTGCGCTATACCCTTTCCCTTATAACTCAAATGTCGCAAACTGCGGTGTGCAATCGACACCACACCATAGTGCAACAGCTCTGCCGTTGGATTTTGTTATCGCTAGACCGTTTACCCAACAATAATCTAGTGATGACACAAGAACTCATAGCAAACATGTTAGGCGTTAGAAGGGAGGGCGTAACGGAAGCGGCGGGCAAACTCCAAAGAGCAGGTGTTATTACTTATAAACGTGGCCATATCAAGGTTATAGACCGCCCAAAGTTAGAGCGCATGTGCTGTGAATGCTACCAAGTAGTAAAAGAGGAGTCTGACAGATTAGAAGCCTTTCCTATTAAATGTTAGTGGCAAGAAACTAAGTAATAATTTTTTTCAATGTATGTGCTTAAACGCACAGATTAATTAATCATCCAAAGGCTAAATAGTTAGGCAATACCCCATTTGCCTAATGCATTAAACGCCGCCAAGAACACAGTAACAATGCGTTTTTTAGGTATTCCGTGTAAGTACCTAAAAGGACCTTTTGTTATGTCGTACACTTTACTTTCTACTTCTAAGTCAAATACCGCTTGGGAAAACATTCCTATTCGCAAAGATATTTACAGTACCGAGCGTTTGGGTAAGTATGCTGAAGCATTGGCTAAGCATCACAAGATGACAGCAAAATTGCTGCGCGTCCCGTCGCTTTATAAACGGTTTGAGGATAACGCACAGACACTTGAACAGATAGTGTCGAAAAGCAAAACACATAAACGCAATAGCAAAGACGCGCCTAAAGGGCTCGATTGGTTACTCGACAATTATCACGTTGTTGATGCACAAGTTTGGCAAACCACATTAGACCTTCCAGAACGTTCGTATCGTCAGCTACCTCGCTTAGCCGTTGGTAAGTTTACAGGCTATGCCAGAATATTAGCCATAGCATGGTATTACCTAGAACATACGGACTGCCATTTTACTACGGAAAGTTTTTGCCACTTTATTTCGTGTTACCAGCGCATTGAAATATTGAGTATTTTAGAGTTGTGGTCACTCCCTTGCATTTTAAAAGTTGTTCTAATTGAAAATCTGCGCCGCTTATCTCAAGCACAAATGGATAGGCATGTAGCGCATAATCAAGCTAATAGTGCCGCAGACAAAGTACTCGCAAAAACGGATAGCTCAACCACGTCGCCACAGTTTACACCACCTGACTTAAGCGATTACTCACCTAGCGCGCATGTTGCGTTTTTAGCACAACTGGCAAGGCGCTTACGAGGCAAAGATCCAGAGAAATACCCATTACTTCGTTGGCTAAGCCAACAACTGTCTAAAGAAAGCCAGTCTGTCGACGCCATAATTCAACAAGTATCGCTTGAGCACAGTGTAGTAAGCGAAACCATGAGTAATATTATCAATAGTTTAAGACTGTTGGGCGAAATGGATTGGAAGGTTCCTTTTGAACAGTTGAGCCATGTTGATAAGCGGTTGCGCACCTACCCTGCTTATACAGACATGGACTTTAGCACACGCAACTTATATCGCAGTAATATCCAAAGGTTGGCCTCTGGTTCTGGGCTGACCGAATGTGACGTTGTTGACGCCGCCCTAGCACGCGCTAGAACCTTAAGCATAAATGAAACCATCGAATCTGAAAAACGTCGCATTAGTGACCCTGGCTACCACCTATTTGGCGATGCTCATCGTCAGTTTGAAAAAGAGGTTGGCTACAAACCCTCAATAGCTGAACGATTACGCTATGCGTTGGGAGAGTGTGGCACCAAGGTTTACGTGGGGCTTATCATTTCAGTAAGTGCGCTATTACTCATTCTTTTTGTTTTCGCACTATTTGCTTTTAATTTCTCCCTATTGCTGCAAATTGTCTTGGCATTGATTGCTCTGATCCCTATTGGCGAGGTGTCAGTGCTTTTAGTAAACCAAATAATTTTGTGTGTTGTTCATACACATCCTTTACCCGGTCTGTCGCTAAAGACCGGCGTGCCAAACGCCAGTAGAACTTTCGTAGTCATACCGTCCTTGCTCTCTAACAAGGTAGGCGCTGACAAACTTATTCATCAGCTTGAGATGCACTATTTAACCTGTATTGATGATAACGTGAGTTTTGGGCTTTTATTAGATGGGGTTGATGCCACCAGCCAAGCATTATCTAGCGACAAAATTCATTTACAGCAAATGAGTGAAAACATTGCCGCACTGAATAGGAAATACCCAGGCTGCGGAAAACGCAAGCGATTTTACCTGTTGTACCGCAAACGTATGTTCAATCGTCACGAGCATACGTGGATGGCGTGGGAACGAAAAAGAGGGAAGTTACACGAACTCAATCGACTTTTAAGGGGGGCGACAGATACCACTTTCACGCCTGTTAATTCCGATCACATAGACATCCCAGAATACATTAGATATGTGGTGACATTAGATGAAGATACACAGCTTACACGCGGTGTGATTAAAAAATTAATAGGCAAAATGGCTCACCCGCTCAATACACCGCTGCTCGACAGAATAAAGCGCCGCATTGTTAAAGGGCACGGTATTTTACAACCTAAAGTGACGCCTTTAATGCCAAGCAACGGTAACGGCTCGTGGTATCAATATATTTTCTCAAGCCCGGGGGGAATAGACCCGTATGTGTCCAGTAGCTCAGACGTGTATCAAGACTTATACGACGAAGGGTCTTATACCGGAAAAGGGATTTACGATGTTGATGCATTTGAGAGTGCGCTGAAATCTCGTGTACCTGATAACAGACTGTTGAGTCATGATCTTTTTGAAGGAATATTTGCACGTGCAGGCTTTGCTTGTGATGTTGAAGTATTGGAAAGTTACCCCCGAAGTTATCATGCCGATATTAACCGCCTTCACCGATGGACAAGAGGTGATTGGCAACTGCTACCGTGGCTATTAGGCATAGTAAACGGTACAGGCAAAATCCCCACGCTAGGACAATGGAAAATTATCGATAATTTGCGTAGGTCACTGGTCCAGCCTTACCTTTTTGCCACACTGATGTTGTCTTTTTTCTTTCCTTTGTATCAAGCTATATTGCTTTGGTCAGCAGTATTTGGCGTATTGGCTGCTCCATTTTTTATTCACCTGCTGCTGCTTTTTATTTCATATCGTCGAAGCCAGGGAAGAATAATCACGCACTTGAAAATGTGGTTATCAGACGGCATCCTGTCGTTTCTCAATGCTTTTTTTATTTTTACGTTCCTCCCCGATAAAAGCGTAAAAACCTTAGACGCATTAGGAAGATCACTTTTGAGAATGGCGGTTACCCAAAACCACCTTTTACAGTGGGTATCGTCAGATGAGATAGAACGCACCCACAAAGCCTCGCTAGTGAACTACTACAAGCTCATGTGCACAAGTGTTGTCATTGTGTTGTCTGTAGCAATTGCAACGCTTTTATATTCACCTACCTACTTTTTCACAACAATACCTTTTGTACTGTTATGGCTTCTCGCCCCTGCGATAGCGTGGTTGTTGAGCCGGCCAAATGTGCGCCCTTACTTACATCTTAGCGACAATAGGCAAACTACACTTCGTCTTATCGCGCGCAGAACCTGGCGCTTTTTCGATGAGTTTGTAACGCCAGATGAGAACATGCTGCCACCGGACAACTTTCAGCAACTGCCCGAAGCGAAAACAGCCCATCGCACGTCTCCTACTAATATCGGGCTATATCTGCTATCGGTAGCAAGTGCTAGAGATTTTGGCTGGATAGGGCTTGTTGAAGCAACCGAAAAGCTTGAAGAAACGTTGGAAACACTCGGTAAGCTTGAAAAGTATGAAGGGCATTTACTGAATTGGTATCACACACAAACACTTCAACCATTGCACCCTAAATATGTGTCCTCTGTTGATAGTGGTAATTTAGCAGGGCACCTTATTGCACTGGCAAACACATTGGAGGCTTGGCAGGTACAAGTTGAACAGCGTGTTGAGCCGGATATTAGGCAGGCACTTCATGATAATTTACTGCTGCTAGACGCCGCTATTATGGCTGCTGAGTCACCACAAACGCACTGTTCTCAATGCAGAATTGAAATACTGAATTTACTTAATTTGTTGGAAGATACAGACAGCAATACAGCTTATGATTTGATCAGCGTAGAGAAAACCCTTCATCTATTATTGTCACTACTGCCTAGCCAAGAAACGTCAAGCGACAGGAATATCAACTACTGGTTACAGACCACAATCAATCGTATAGAAGCAGCGAAACAAGACAAACAGATCTTATCTGTCGCGCAGGGTAACCTGAAAACACGGTGTGAGCGCATTGCTTCTTCTGCGCGCTCACTTGCGCTAGGTATGAACTTCCACTTTCTATTCAATCAAGAGAAGGTCTTACTCAGTATTGGGTATTCTGTTGATAACGATGAATTAGATAAGGGTTGCTATGATTTATTAGGCTCTGAAGCGCGTTTGGCCAGTCTATTTGCCATTGCCAAAAACGACATTCCTTCAAAGCACTGGTTTCACTTGGGTCGCACAGCATCGCCTGTTGGATTCAGTGCGGCGCTGTTATCGTGGTCAGGTTCGATGTTTGAATATCTCATGCCATCCTTAGTTATGCGGGCGCCTTTTGGCAGTCTGATTGCCAGTACAAATAACATGGCAGTGGTTCAACAACGGCATTATGGCAACCATCACAATGTCCCCTGGGGAGTTTCTGAGTCGGCATACAATGCACGAGACTTAGAATTTAACTATCAATATTCAAATTTTGGTGTACCGAGTCTAGGGCTTAAACGTGGCCTTGCCGACAGCATTGTGGTGTCACCTTATTCAAGCGGACTTGCCGCAATGGTAGACCCAAATAGTGCCGTAAAAAACTTCAAAGAACTGGAATCGTTAGGGTGCTTGGGGCCATACGGGTTCTACGAAGCTGTCGATTTCACTCCCTCACGACAGCCCAAAAATGCAAAGCATACGGTGATTGAAAGCTATATGGCGCATCATCAGGGCATGACCATTGTTGCTATCAACAATGCGCTCAACAATGGCGTTATGCGCAATCGTTTTCATAACGAGCCAATGATTGGCGCCTGTGAATCGCTGCTTCAAGAGCGTATTCCCCGAAATGTCTCACTAAGACGACCTTTAACTCAAGGGGAAAGCGTTGTGCAAAACCTCTCTCCCTCTAAACCCTCATCCCGGGTTTTCAGCCCGCATAAAAACGGCCCTAGACAAACCAATATGCTGTCAAACGGCAGGTATACAGCCATGGTCACCTCAGCAGGTAGCGGCTATAGCATGTGGAAAGATATCGCGATCACACGCTGGAGTGGCGATACCACAACCGACAATGACGGCATGTTTTTCTTTATTCACGACGTAAAATCGAAACGAACGTATTCGCCGTCGATACAACCCTTACCCGCTGCAAACAGCAAAAACCACGGCAAATACTCGGCTGAATTTGCCGAAGACTATGCCCGTTATGAAGCTACACACGATAACATTAAAAGCTGCCTAGACGTCGTGGTCACCAGTGAAAGCGATGGCGAGGCCCGTCAGCTAAAAGTGACTAATACATCGCTTACCAGTAAACGTGTTGTTGTAACTTCTTTCAATTCGCTGGCGCTGGCGCCAAGAAACGTTGATAGCGCTCACCCCGCTTTTTCTAAAATGTTTGTTAAAACAAGTGTACTTAAAGAGCGCAACGCACTTATTGCAACAAGGCGAAAACGTTCGCCTGAAGAACGTGAAATATGGGTTGCGAACTTTGCTGTCGTGAGCGACCAAGAAGTCAATGAATTCGAGTTTGACACCAGCAGACTCACCTTTATAGGCCGAGGTAAGACAATACGCGACGCCAAGGGAAACGAACTAAAACACGATGCGCTTATCCGGCTTAGCAGTTCAATCGGCGCCGTTATCGACCCCGTATTTGTATTGCGGCATCACATTGATATTCCCGCAGGAAAACAAGTAACAATTACCTACTGGCTATTAGTCGCATCATCTCGTAAACACTTACTGTCGCTTATCGATCAACACGCTGACACCTATTCGTTTGAGCGCGCTAAAACCATGGCATGGACACAGGCACAACTCTTACTAAGGCACCTGGGTATAGACAATGATGAAACCGCAACCTTCCAAAAAATTGCAACACCGCTACTTTACTTAGATACCCGGGACACGCAGCAAAAGACAGCACCTTTACCGGTGAAAAGTATAAAGCATGTGTTATGGCAAGAAGGCATATCTGGCGACCTCCCTATTGTGGTTATGCGAATAAGTGAAAGTGCTGATATTAAACATGTAGAGCAGCTGTTGCGTGCACATGAGTATTGGAAGCTGAAAATGCTGTATGTGGATATCGTGATCATCAATGACCAGCGTTCAACCTATTTTCACAGCTTACACGACGGGATTGAAACCGCGGTGCGCTGCAGTCAATCGCCGGTTTACCATTCGGATGAACACACCCGCCCAGCACACTGCTACGTACATGTATTGCGTCATGACCAAATTTCAACAGACTTGTCCAATACCATCATGCATGCCGCTAGACTGGTAATTGACGCTCGCGACGGTGATTTAGACACTCAATGTCACCATCTTCTTGAAACGGATTTCCCAGAGAAACCATTTGCTGACCAAACTGTGCAAAAACAAGCGCGATATATGACGCCGACAACGTTAGACAAAGCGGCGACTTCCACGCTTTCCTTTTTTAACGGTACAGGCGGCTTTGATACCAAAAACCACGAGTATGTTATTCAATTAAATAACGGTCTTACTCCCCCTGCCCCATGGATAAATATCATTGCCAATGACGATTTTGGTTTTCAGATAGCTGAAGATGGTAATGGCTACACATGGTCCCAAAATAGTCGCGATAACCAGTTAACTCCTTGGTATAACGACCCTGTGTGTAACCCATGCGTGGACTGCTGGTATGTGAGAGATGAGGATACGCTTGCGTTGAGCAGTGCAGCCAATCAACCCATTCAAGATGGCGGTGAATACCAGGTACGCCACGGCTGGGGCTACAGTGTATTTTCACACCATGCCGACCAACTCTACATGGAGTCCACCCATACCGTAGTGCAAAACGCCCCTGTAAAAATGGTGCGCCTATCGGTTCAAAATACGGGGAAACGGGAACGTAAACTATCAATTACCAGCTACATTGAGTGGGTACTGGGTAACGACAAATATGATAGCGGACCTTTCATAAGCACATCATTCGAGCACGACTTTCATGCCATTATTCTGTCCAATCCGTTTTCCACCGAATTTTATGAAAGTGAAGCATTTGTGATGCTTCAAAATGAGCTGAGTGAATGGACCACCGATCGTACTGAATTCTTAGGGCAATATGGTAACCCAACTAACCCTAATGCTTTAGCCGTAGATACGCAGATGAAAAAACGTGTTGGACATGGGTTCGATACCTGTTCGGCCCTGCAAACAAAGTTCACCCTTCAGCCGAACGCCTCCCACGATGTAGTACTGGTTTTTGGTTACGCAAGCAGCCATACCCATGCCCTTACTTTAATGAAACGCTATAAGCACGAGAATTTCGACGCTGTGCTACAGAAGACGAGAGCCTATTGGCTACGCCTACTCACGCATGTTCAGGTAAATACCCCTGACCAAGCAGCTAACCTAATGCTGAACGGCTGGCTGAATTATCAAACGATGAGTAGCCGAATTCTAGCGCGATGCGGCTTTTATCAGGCCAGCGGCGCTTTTGGGTTTCGCGACCAATTGCAAGATGGTATGTCAATGCTATGGCACAGTCCCGAGCGGGTGCGCGAACATATATTGCGCGCAGCGTCTCGACAGTTTAAAGAGGGAGACGTTCAACACTGGTGGCTTCCACTTACAGGGCGAGGAGTGAGAACCCATATTTCTGATGACAGAATATGGTTGGTAGTCGCGGCAACCCATTATGCCAAAAACACCCAAGACCAAGATATTTGGCAAGTGCAAATACCTTTCCTTGAAGGACCACTTCTAGATCTAGAATCCCATGACGCGTTTTTCATGCCGAATAGCAGCGACGATACCGCAAGCCTATTAGATCATTGTATCTTGTCGATAAACGCAGCGCTTTCCACTAGAGGGGAACATGGCTTACCGCTAATTGGCACGGGTGATTGGAACGACGGCATGAACGGTATCGGCAAACTGGGCAAGGGGGAAAGCGTGTGGCTAGGCTGGTTTGTTTTATATGCCATTGACCAGTTAATTGCACTTCCATCACCTTATTGTCAGCAGAAACTAATGCCTCATAAAGGACTGTGGCAACAAGCCTCTCGAGAACTCACCAATGCAATAGAGCAACATGCCTGGGATGGTGAATGGTACCGACGAGCCGTTTTCGATAACGGTATCTGGCTAGGCTCTCAGCTTAATGATGAATGCAAAATTGACGCTATTTGTCAGTCGTGGGCAGTGCTTTCAAATCGCGCAATTCCCAACAGAGCCAACAAAGCCATGAAAATGGCGTCTCAGTATCTGATAAGAAAAGAGCTCGGCTTGGCGCTGCTATTCACCCCTCCTTTCGAAAAAACTATTTTGGAGCCGGGCTACATAAAAGGTTATCCCGCAGGTTTTCGAGAAAACGGGGGGCAATATACCCACGCGGCAGTCTGGTCAGTCATGGCGCTGTGTAAGCAAGCAAAAATAGATCAGGCTTTCGAGCTCTTTTCCATGCTAAACCCCATCAACCACGCGCTTAATGAAGCACATTGTGCTCAATACAAAGTTGAGCCTTACGTGATGGCGGCAGACATTTATTCTGTACCGCCCCATTGCGGTAGAGGTGGCTGGACTTGGTACACAGGGGCCGCAGGTTTAATGTACCAAGCGGGGCTCTCTTTCCTACTAGGCATAGAGAAGCGAGGGAACGCATTAGAAATAACCCCGCAGTTACCGTCACACTGGGATCGATTTAGCGTAACGATATATATGGATAAAGCACACTACGTAATCGAAGTAGTAAGACACTTGCCAAGCGCAAAGACCATGAATATAGATGAAGCTTCTTGTGCGCGTAACGAGCTCATATCGTCATCTTGTGCTAATGAAAAGTGCGACGTTTATATCGATGACGAGAAATATAGCTTCACCACAAACATCGCGTTTCCACTGTTAGCAGGCAAGCATCATGTCAGAATTTTAATAAAAGACTAGGTAATGTGGTCCAGCGCACAGAGACGCTCGATACAGCGAGTATATTAGTGAAAGAACCTATACTAAAGGATATATCTAATGACGCGATTTCACGTATTTTTCACTGTTATCGTTTTGGCGACACCGCTTACAGGATGCTACAAACAAGCAAGTGATAGCAACACAGCGCCAAGTTCCGCACCCATTGACGCACCTTCAGTGCAAAACGCTCCCCCCGCGTACCAGCATGAAGATTTAACGCAGGAGATCCGCGCGAGGCTTAACACACTGGGCATGAATGTCGCTAATGACATCACTGTAGATGCGGTCGATAGCGACATTATCCTTTCCGGCAGAGTTTCGTCTGAAAAACAAAAACAAATGGTATTAAATGCTGTTCGAGAAATTGAGGGCATCAATGTGATTACCGACGAAATTATGGTGGTTCCAATAGATTAGTACTTCGCTTAGAAACGCAACAATTGAAAGGAGTACCGAGATGACCATTCAGATGAATAGCCCACCTGAGAATCCTTGGGGTAGCGGTCAAACGGGAGGACCGCCGCCTGATTTGGACAAAGATATAAAGCAGTTGCTCGAGAAACTTAAACGCTGCTTGCCTGGTGGAAGTCCGAAGACGTTTCTAATATTCGTACTGCTTTTGTTCACTATTTTTGTGATATGGAACGTTTTTTATACCGTGCCTAGTGACTCTGTTGCCGTGGTTCAGCGGTTTGGCAAACTGCATGCTCAAAAAGAACCTGGATTACATTTAAAAATTCCCTTTGGGGTTGACGCAATACATATTGTGCCTACGAAGCGTCAGTTAAAGCAGGAGTTTGGATTTGCTACGGCATCGGCAACAAATCCAGGGCAAGGCTCGAGGGGTGACTACGCATTAAGAGAAACCCAAATGGTAACGGGCGACTTAAATGCAGCGCTTGTAGAATGGGTGGTTCAATACCGTATTGCCAACCCCGTTAACTACCTGTTCGAAGTACGCGATCCCAGTGAAACGCTACGTTACATTTCCGAGTCTGTCATGCGAGAAGTAGTCGGGGACAGAACGGTAGACGAAGTAATAACGATAGGTAGGCAAGACATTGAATTTCAATCTTTGGAGCGCCTCAGAGAAATAGCACAGACCTATGCTATGGGGATTGCTATCGACCAAGTACAACTAAAAAACATAAACCCGCCCTCGCCGGTTCAAGCATCATTTAACGAAGTGAATCAAGCACAACAGGAAAAAGAGCGCCTCATCAATGAAGCGAGGAGAGAATATAACAGGGTAATTCCGCTTGCCGAAGGCGAAAAAGATCAAAGAATACGCGAAGCCGATGGTTACCGTTTACAGCGCATCAATGAGGCCCAGGGCGATATACGTCGATTTAATGCGCTTATGGTGGAATACCAAATGGCGCCGGAAGTAACCCAGCGTAGAATATATATAGAACACCTTGAACGCCTGCTTCCTCAAATCAAGCACACCTATTTACTCGACGGTGATAAGGGGTCGGTCTTACCCATTATGAATTTAAGCGCTAATAGTTCGGTACTGCTGGGGGAAGAACAAAATGACTAAAAAACGAATGTCGATTTTGCCCTTATTTGCTCTACTAGCGTTAGTGGGCTGGATCATTAGCCATACACTTTTTACGGTAAGCGAGACCGAGCAAGTCATTATTACCCAGTTCGGTAAACCAATGGGAGAGCCCATCACAGAGGCAGGTCTTAACGCAAAAATCCCTTTTATCCAAACCTTAAACTCTATTGATAAACGCATACTGGAATGGGATGGCCCGCCTTCCGATATGCCTACCAAAGATAAGCTTTACATATCCGTTGACTTGTTCGCTCGTTGGCGCATTGTCGAGCCACTGCAATATTTTTTGCGCTTGAAAGATGAAAGAAGTGCGCAGTCTCGACTCGACGATATTTTGGGAAGTGAAACCCGTAATGCGGTGGCCAAGCACAAATTAATAGAGATCATACGCACTACAAAACTGAGGGTGCCTGAGAAAGACGCGCTTCTCAATGACGTTGAGAGGAGGCTAAATATGGGTAATTTAGTGCCCATAGTAAAAGGGCGAAAAGTTATTGAAAAAGAAATCTTTGAAGCTGCAGCGGAAAAAATAAAGGTTTTTGGCATAGAGCTACTCGATATTCAGTTTAAACGCATTAATTACAACACGAGTGTACGCCCTAAGATATACGACCGGATGATTAGCGAACGACGCCAAATTGCTGAACGCTTTCTGTCCGAGGGCAATGGCGAGTCTGCAAGAATAAGAGGCAATAGAGAACGCGAACTCAAACGTATTCGCTCGGAGGCCTATCGACAAGTTGAGGATATAAGAGGAAAAGCGGATGCTCAAGCTGCCAACATTTATGCTACAGCGTACAACCAAAGTCCAGCATCACGGGACTTCTATGCATTTACGCGAACACTGTCTGCGTATGAAAAATTATTAAATAAAAACACCACGCTGCTTCTTTCCACAGACAGTGAACTATACCAACTATTAAAAGCAGCACCACTTGCAGAAAAAGACCAACTTAACTTTGCTAAGGACACAAATGGTGAAGACGATCTTTAGCGTTTTTGAAGCGAAGCACCATATGTGGATATGGGGAACCTGCATCACATTTGTATGTGTAATCACCGTGGTGAACAATCAGCTTCTCACCTCAGTATCGTTGGAGCCCCTTCTTTTACTACCCGTAGTGATTGCAAGCTGGTATGGCAACCTGTTTACAGGGTTGTCTGTATCTTTTATCACTGCTCTTGCTATCCTTGTTTCCTACGACCACGCGTTACTTGCTTTGCCCACCACTGACGCGGTATACACTGCGCTCGTTTACTTGTCGGCATTGAGCATTCTCAGCATTTTAGTCCATAACTTCAGTGAAGTTTTCAAGGTTGAAGAGGCGGCGGCCGAACACGACCACCTAACAGGCTTACTGAACACTCGTGGGCTTACTTCGTTGCTCGAAGAGGAAATCGCTCGCACCAAACGCTACAGACATCCCTTCACAATTGCCTATATCGATATTGATAACTTTAAAGCAATCAACGACTCAAAAGGGCACTGTGAAGGCGACGCTATACTGTGCAAACTAGCAAAAATCATAACTACATCATTTAGAGAAAGTGATTACATTGGCCGTATTGGCGGTGATGAATTCGTGTGTTTATTGCCAGAAACAAAACAACCAGATGCTAAAATTGTATTTGAGAAGCTCCAGAAGAATTTAGACAACGCATTCTGTAACGAAGACATTATGGTTACCTTTAGTATAGGCGTAGTTACTTTTGAATCTGCGCCACCAAGTACGCAAACAGCACTGGCATTGGTCGACAAAGTCATGTACCGAGTTAAGAAATTAAACAAAAACGACGCAGCGTTTCAAGTTTACTCTTCAACCCATTAATGGGATTTTCCTTATCAATAATGTGGCCGGTAACAAAACCGTATAGCTTGCGAAAGTTGTTGTGGCCTCGGCCTGAAGCAGGCACGCGATTATGCAAAGAATTTGCAAAGGTTCTTTTTACCTCTTTAAACATTTGAATTTTATAGATTAAAACATACGCTATCTTTTCAAAATCCGTTGCTAGCGATAGCGTGGCGGCCGAGTGTCGGTCCATCGCGTGGCGACCAATCAAAGCCCGCCCACTGGTACCATCTCTTCTTTGTAGAAGTAGATACTGAAACCGACTTTTGAGTCGGTTTTTTGCCTGAAAGAAAGTTTTTTCTATAAGTATTGCGCTACCAAACATCGATCTAGCGTAAAGCCATAAATATAAGCCTCCTGCACAATTTTCTTCTTCAATGAATAACTCTTCGTAACTTGCGTCATCAGCTCCGTTACGTCAGATCACTTTTTTGATTATCTAACTATTTGTTCAGAATAAAGTTAATAGAAAAACCAGCATAGTCACCAAAACACCACTAGTTGAAAACAGTTATAAGGTCACTAAAATAAACCACCTAAACCAATGAGCTTTATTTAAACCTTTTGGAGTTTTGAGATGACTACGACAAAAACCGGCAATGTACTAATTATTAATGCACACCAGTATTACCCTTTCTCGGAAGGCAAGCTAAACGCATCTTTCGTCGATAAAGCAGTAACGCTGCTTGAAGCTAAAGGCTACAACACTCGCGTAGTGACAATGGCCGAAGAACACAACGTTGAAGAACAGTTGGCCCATCATCAGTGGGCTGACATTGTTCTTCTACAGGCACCAATTAACTGGATGGGTGTGCCATGGTCATTCAAAAAGTACATGGATGAAATATACACTGCAGGTATGGGTGGCGCTTTATGTGCTGGAGATGGCCGCGTTGCCGAATCACCGAAGAAAAACTACGGCACAGGCGGTACCCTTACTGACGTTAAATACATGATGTCTTTAACCTTCAATGCACCAGAAGAGTCATTCAACGACAGCGAAGAGTTTTTCGAAGGTAAATCTGTAGACGATTTACTGTTTCCAATGCATATGAACTTTAAGTTCTTTGGCATGAAGCCAATGGAAACTTTCGCCAGCTTTGACGTGATGAAAAACGCCGATGTAGAAAACGATTTCAAACGTTTTGAAGCCCACATCAACAAGCATTTTTAAGGATTTATCATGAGTACTGAATACACCAATAAGTTACATGCAGGCTCTGCTTTTCCAGATATTTCGGCAACGCTGTTAAATGGCGACACTATAAAGTTAGCGACACCTGAGAACGGTCTTGATTGGAAAATGGTGGTGATTTACCGAGGGCAACATTGCCCACTTTGCACTCGATACCTCAATCAACTTGAGAGTGTTAGGGGTTATCTTGCCGAAACTGGCGTAGACCTTATTGCAGTGTCTGGCGACAGTAAAGCGCAGCTTGAAAGTCACCTTCCTAGGTTGGACATTAACTTTCCAATTGCGTACGGCTTAACGGTTGAGCAAATGGAAGAATTAGGCGTTTATATCTCTGATCCAAGGTCGCCTCAGGAAACTGATCACCCGTTTTCTGAACCCGCGCTGTTTGTTGTGAACAATGAAGGTAATGTGCACGTCGCTGATATTTCTAACAACCCATTTGTTAGACCTGAGTTAGAAACGTTAGTAAGTGGTTGGGGCTGGATCCGTAACCCTGATAACAACTACCCTATTCGCGGTATGCACAAATAGGAGCTTCTATGAAAAAAGCGGCTAACTTCGTAGCAGCCCTGTTGGCAACGGGTGCTATGTTATCTGGGAATGCTATGGCGAACGATGACAATGCAGGACACGCTCATATTGTATCGCCAAAGCACTACACTCTTCTTCTAGAAAACGAAAACGTGCTCGTTTTAAAAATGACGCTTCAGCCCGGAGAAGAAGATAATTGGCACAAACACAATGCTGAAACCGTCTACTTTGAAGATGGCGGAAAAGCCATCATCAAAACAGCTGACAAAGCAATGACCTTGGAAATCCCTGATGGTTATGTCATGTGGCATGACGAATGGGAGCACCAAGTTAAAAACATCGGTGACACAACGATTACTGCAATAATTGTGGAAGCCAAATAGCCAAACTTGCCACGTTAGCAAGTGAAAACAACGCCTTTTAAGTTAGTGTCAGGCTACTTGGCACTAACTTAAACATTTTTACGCATACTCATTGTTATACTTGCCTTTCCCGATAGCAGCCCATGCTGGAAACAATAGTCTTATGGATCTTTCCTTGAAACCAATATGATTTTGAAATTATCGCGTTAGATTTTGACTTACGGTACCTAGGATCCAAGTGTCTCCGGGATAACATTGTCTAACATGGAGTAACAATTGAAGTCCCCCAACAAACCGATTAAAGTCGCTCGACATAAACTCTTCTCACTTTCTCAAAGGCTTTAATTTATGAAGATTGAACGAATGGAAACCAAGCAGCGCATGAGTCGCATTGTGAAACACAATGGTGTCATCTACTTATGCGGGCAAGTATGCGCAGATGCCACGCAAGATATTACTCATCAAACTCAAACCATGCTCGATAAAGTTGATAGCTTACTTCTTCAAGCGGGCAGCGATAGAAAGCATATGCTTTCAGCGACCATTTATCTTAAAACCATGGACGACTTTGCGAAAATGAATGAGGTATGGGATAACTGGGTACCTGAGGGTTATGCGCCGGCTAGAGCTTGCGTTACAGCCGATATGGCACGCGAGGCACTGCTTGTAGAAATCTCTGTTGTTGCTGCTGAGATTATAGAATAAGCATAGAAAGCAAGAACTGATTTTAGGCTCTATGATTGTGGGCATGCCCCATACATAGAGCCAACCGTGCTAAATTTATTCAAATATCCATCGCCGTCACATCTCTGAAATAATTATACTATAGCGTATAAGGTTCTCTTAAAGTGCCGTCAAAAGCACTATTTCAATATGCACATTGCTCCGATATGAGTTTTCATGAAAAAATTGAAACGCTATCAATACGAACGATATGCCATCCTCTGTCAACTCGCCTACCCCGACGCCGACGCGCAATACAAAAAAATATTAGACCCCTTTCATGAGCGCCATCTTGTCGATAAGAACGGCAGAATGAGCGTAAGGATATTGTGGGTTGAAAACAAAAAAGAAGTCATCATCGTTTTTCGTGGTTCGTTGGGCTTCAAAGATTGGTTCGCAAATTTGTTTTTCATACCCTATCGATTGCGTCAGCTGAATCGAAGTTTCTTTGTTCATTGGGGGTTTGCAAGATTACTTGCGCAGCCGATGTATTCAAGTACGAAAACGTCTGATGACGCGTTACCTCTTAGAGAATTACTCGTCAAAGTTTTAGAGCCACTTCGCGCCCAAGGTAAACGG
Source organism: Alteromonas sp. 5NW40-0090 (assembly GCF_057552975.1). Lineage (NCBI taxonomy): Bacteria > Pseudomonadati > Pseudomonadota > Gammaproteobacteria > Alteromonadales > Alteromonadaceae > Alteromonas > Alteromonas sp. 5NW40-0090. The sequence goes on along the minus strand of NZ_BAAJLT010000007.1, from coordinate 123,312 downwards.
TTCTCGTTTATTGGTCATTCATCCGGTGGTGCGGTCGCTGTGTTAATGGCCGATTATTTCGAAAGGCGATTCCCGAAGTCAGTAAAAAGAGTGGTTACTTTTGGGCAACCAGCCGTTGGTACGCGTTCTTGGTATAAGCATTACTTGTTGCACCATCGAACATATCGCATTTGCTGCGACTTAGATGTAATTACCTTCATGCCGCCCTTCCCTTTTTACTTCTGGCACGTAGGTAAAATGCTATGGCTACACGACGACAAAATATATGAAAACACGCCTACGCATAAACGCTTTTTAATGTCGCTCCAAAGTTGGTTGTTGCGCCCTATAACCTACCACTACATGCGAAAATATATCCGCAACAAGTCATTGTTTGACGAACACTAAAAACGATCACTTTTCGCTTCAAGCCCGTATTTTTAGTTGTTTAATAAAATGTGTTACCACCTAAACGGCTTAGTTTGCAGGCGAAATACAGTATGACTTCATTGACGATTGAACGGGCGAAAGCGGCACTTAAAAACGCATTTGTGGGCGACGCACTTGCTATGCCGGTACACTGGTTTTACAACCCAGCTGATATCTATAAAGCATTCCCATTAGGAATAGAACAATTTGAGGATGCGCCATCCTTTCATCCCTCTTCAATAATGTCGCTACACTCTACTCAGCAAGGCGGGCGAGCAAACAAAGCATCAGCTAGCCAAAAAGAAATAGTGGGTGAGGTCATTCTTAAAGGGAAAAGGCAGTACTGGGGTAAAGACAATGTGCATTACCATCAGGGAATGAAAGCTGGTGAAAATACGCTTAATGCCTATTGCGCCCGTATTGTACTGACCTGCTCGCTTAAAGGTTATGATGAAAATGATTTTTTAAACCAATACATTAGCTTCATGCGTGCCGATGTTCCTAAACACCCTGACACATACGCCGAGTCTTATCACAGAGGTTTTTTCGCTAACCTTGAGCAAGGCTTCCCTGCGGATAAGTGTGGAGCAATTACCCATGACACGGCTTCTATAGGGGCTTTTGTATCAGTAACACCTTTAGCGGTAGTAGAAGCAGCTAAAAATACTGCACTTAACGACATCAAATACCTGTGTCGTAAGCACTTGTATTTGACTCATCCCGACGAATCGTTAGCTTCAGTGTGCGATTACTATGTTGAGCTGATCTACAAATTAGCGCACCGCCAAGATGAATCCCCGAAAAATATTTTAGAAGAAATTGCGACTAAGTCAGCAGGGCTGAACTTGGCGTCCCTTACGGCAAAGAACAAAAGCGATATTGAAGTTGTTGGGCGCATGTATTCGCCGGCATGTTATATCTCAGACGCCTGGCCCGCCGTTTTGTATTTCGCATACCGCTATGCAGATAATCCGAAAAGAGCGCTTATAGCAAACACTAATGTGGGCGGTGACAACGTGCATCGCGGTTTTGTTTTAGGGGCCATACTAGGTTTAATGCACGGGGCCGAGATAACTTCATGGTTTAGCGAGTTAACCGACGCGAAAAAGCTAAACTCGCTAATCGATTCTCTAGACGTTGAATGACTCAAGGGGGAAGCTTCGTAACTTGAAGCTTCTTACATTCAAGGCGAAGCGAATGCAAAACCTAGCATTACATGAACAACTAATTGTTGATGCTTCACTTGCGCCCATTAAGCGCGGTGACAAAACGTTACAGCCTAACTGTTTGACCCGTTTTCGCCGCTTTAAATATGGCGTTAACAATCTTAATATCAGCAAGCCCTTCACTACCGGTTACCATTGGCCGGCGCCCAGTTAATATGGCTAAAGCGTCGTTATCCATTTGAAGCGTTTGCTGCATACCGTCAATAGGTGGCAGTGTTTTCCCGTCTGACGTTGTCCCCGTTACACCGTTGTAGCTCTGCATAGGTTTAAGCTGATACCAACCGTCTTCACAGTCAGCTTTGAAATGATTAAACCCTCTTACTACGCTGGTACCGCAATCTGCCACCAATCCGTCACCAAAATCCATAGTAAACAAGGTAGTTTCATCAACTTCAGTGAATTTTTCGGGGAAACGTTGAGGAGGATGGCTACCAGTTACAGACAAAGGCTCTCGCCCCGTTAGAAAGCGCGCGCTGTTTATCGCATAAACGCCCATGTCATAGAGTGCACCGCCTCCCATATGCTTTTTCATACGCCAATTGTCTGCCGCTCTACCCTGCCCGGCATAACCCGCAAAGCTCGATACTGCCGTTATATTTCCATAGGGTTTCGTTTTTAAATACTGATGAAATGCGCGTGTATTAGGTTCGTGCTGCATGCGATAGCCGATAGACAAAGTCACATTATTTTTATTACAGGCATCGATGATAGCTTGGCACTCCTCGCTATCCATCGCCATTGGCTTTTCACACCACACGTGCTTTCCAGTATTTGCAGCCTGCACTGCAAAGTCTTTATGCGTACCTGTGGGCGTTACGACATAGATAACGTCAATATCATCATTATCCGCAATCTCAGCCATAGTGCGGTATGTATATACGTTGCTATCCTTAATTCTGTGCTTTCTTTGCCACTTGGGAATTTTCTCTTCGCTACCTGTGATGATGCCTCGCAGCTCACAATGCTGGGTGTGCTGTAGCGCAGGCGCTAACAAATTTGTGCTGTAATTACCTAAGCCAAGCAATGCAACGCCTAACTTCTTTTCAGAAGGCTGCGCCAGTGAAAAAGGGCTGCGTGCAACCAGCAAACTTGAGCCAGCTAGCTGAAGAAAATGACGACGAGTGATACGAGACATTAGCACTCTCCATAAGAACGTAATCCATGTATGCTTTTAGTAGTGTCTTTGGTGTACTCAAAGATCACTCGTATTTGAGTATTGAACTTTCAACATGAATTTTTCGTAATATTTAAATTCGAGCTACACCTGTACATAACTCGCGCAAAACTCGCTTCTCACCAAAGGCTAAGACATGGATAACGCTGGCTCTACTAACGACGAAAAAGTAAAAAAGAATTTAACCGGTGCGTATCCTAAGATAGCCAAGCAAACTAAGTTACTCAATACTCTAGTTATCTTCGCCTTTATTTACACGTTGTATTTGGCGAAATCACTACTCATCCCACTATTCTTTTCTGCCTTTATCGCCTTGCTTTTAAGCCCACTTGTTGCCATTGCCAGGAAAGCATATGTACCACGTACAATATCTGCAGGTGTATTAATTGCTCTATTGATAGCCCCTTTCACGCTGCTTATTTTGGAGCTTGCTGAACCCGCTGAACGCTGGATGCATTCACTACCTAAAATAGCTGCCGAGATAACAGAAGAGATAGAAGAAATTAGCAGTAGCATTGATGCCTATACTTCACCACCTGAGGCCGCTCCCGTGGAAAAGGAGTCTTCTATTTTTAACTGGTTTGGCGACGATGATTCCACTAAACAGGTGCTTACTCCGCCAGATACTTCGAGTTCAGTGACCGACAAAATCAAACAAAGTGGCATTGATATGGGTTTGAACCTTTTCAGCAGTGCGCCTTTCTTACTAGCGCAAGTGCTTGGCTGCGTAGTGTTGATCTTTTTCTTACTAGTCTTCGGTCCAAACCTCTTCCACGTTTTCATCAGAGATTTTCCAATGGTTACCGATAAAAGGCGAGCACTGGTATTAGTCGATCAAATTCAACGAGAGCTTTCTTCATACATTGTAACGATAAGTATCATAAACACCTGTTTAGGGCTGGCTACGGCTGGTGCCTTCCATTACTTCGGAATTGAAGATGCATTATTGTGGGGAGCGCTGGTTGCTTTGATGAACTTTGTCCCCTATTTAGGCGGTATCGCTAGTTGTCTCGTATTGCTCGTTGTGGGCCTAGTTCAATTTGGGCTTACCGGCAGCGCATTTTTACCCGCCAGTGTATTTTTAACATTAAACATTGTCGAGTCTCAGTTAATTACACCCGCCGTACTGGGGCGCAGTATGCAGCTCAACCCGCTGATAATCATAATTTGGATAGCTATCACAGGCTGGCTATGGGGCGTAATAGGAGTCCTATTAGCAGTACCAATTCTAATGTGTGTGAAAATCATCTTGGAGAACTTAGGCGTTTTTAATCATTGGATTCGGCTTATTGAGTCAAAATAGCTAACTGATTATTGCTTGTTTACACACGCAACGCTTTAGCAATACGCTTACGCCTTTTCCCCTAAATCCTTGGTCGCACCGTATGAAGTTCAAAATCTACCGTACCGTTGTTAAGTTTTTCGAGCTGCGCTGCATATTCTGATGATGCAAGAACCGCCTCAATATCATTCGCGCTATTCCACTCTAGAATCACAATCTGCTGTGGCGCTACGGCATAGGGATTATGATCACTTAGTGATATATCCTGAGTTGTGGACATTATTTTACCGCCCAACGCTTGCGCTTTTTTCGCAAAGCTGTCTATAAAATCATAATAGCTGTTAGGTGCTTTGGGGTTCACCCATGCCAATGAAACTGAATATATCTTGTTTGTGGAAAATGTCAGAGTGGTAGGCTTAGTTACCTCATAGTCATAAAGCTTTAATGCTTCCCATGCTTCTCTTCTTAACGCCTTTATTTCGCTGAAAAGTGGTTGCGATTGAAATGATTTTTGCGCGTTAAGTGAAGGCCACTGACTTACCACAAAAACATTGGGGCTAAACTGTCCCATAAGCGTTTTCTCGACAACAAGTACACCATTTTGCGTGTACCCGTGCTCTCGGGCAGTTTGCGCCCCTAATTCAAAATATTTATCACGCAGCGGCCGTTTTTCCGCTTCAGTTACAGGTGCGATAAGCTGCATCACCGCGCCTGGATTAAAATGCACCGACAGCGTTTTCTCTTTTTCATTAGCTATTACGGGTGAAGCAAACAAAACACTCAACAACCCAAAATTTAAAGCCATGAATTTCATTGAATTAAGTGACATTTAAACTCTCTCTGTGATAGTTAACTTTGTGGTTATGCAAATACATTAGCAACTGAAGCAACCCAAAACACGGTTTGTTTTTTATTCACAATGGTGCATTATTGTTCCATGAAAGATTGGAACGATTACGCATTAATTCTTGCCCTTCACAGGTCGATAACCTTAAGAGCGGCCGCTGTAGCTTTAGGAACCACTCATACCACGGTGGCAAGACGCTTGGCATTATTGGAAAAACAATATAGCGCCAGTATTTTCGAGCGTATTCCAGGCGGGTACCGCGCTACCCCTTTTGGCGAGCAGCTTGTCGCCACCGCAATGCAGGTTGAAAATGTTGTTCGCGAGTCAGAACGACTTTACTGCGCAAGCAATGAAAAACTCGCAGGCCCAATAACGCTCTCACTGGGCGAGCCCATGTCGCAGTTTTTATTAGCCAAAGAACTCGGTGAGTTCGCTCGGCTATACCCGTCTATCCAATTAAAAGTGAAAAGCTCAACAACGTTCGCCGATTTAGACAAAGGTGAGGCGGATGTCGTAATTCGGGGGGCACCTAAATTACCTGAACATTTAATTGGAAGGCGACTTTACAAGCTAGGCTTGTGCTTTTATGCACATAAAGATTACTGTGAAAATACGCCCCGTAAAGACTGGCGATGGATTGCGCCGTTAGAGAATGAAGTTTGGCCACAATGGCTAGCACAATCGCCTTATCCAGAGGTACCTATTGGAATAGCAATCGATGACATCATCTCTCGATATCACGCTATATTAAACGGCGTAGGTATGGGAAGAGCTGCATGTTTCATGGGCGACCCACACCCTGACCTAGTGCGATTACCGGGCAGCGCGCCCGTTTTGAAATACGACATTTGGCTTCTCACCCACCCTGATTTATATGAACAGCCTAAAGTAAAATTGCTGATGCAGTTTTTAACCGATGCGTTAATGGCTAAAAAAACGCTCGTTGAAGGAGAGGCATAAGTTTATTTACGGTAAACCATTTAGATGGCTTACTGCTGCAGTACAACGCTTTATTTATAACAAGCGAACCATGTTAGCAGCTGCAAACCTATGCCTTTTTTACAAGAGCCCCCCACACTATAAGCCGCCCGTATGGATGTCGCATTATGCGGTCAGGCTACGACACCGCTTTGGGTACGTTAAGCGCATTCCGTGCGTCATTGGTTAGTTTCACTAACGCTTTTCGTACGTCTGTTGACGACATGCATGGCGCCTCAAAAGGGATAAACCAAGTCTGTTTTTCTGTACCGCAATGCAGGCCTTCTGGAAATACGCTGTGCATAATCGGCGCTTCAACGTTAACACCTACTTTGTGCTGCAAGATAAGCTGCATCGCGTCCTGATGGTCTTCATTCATATGGGTAATCATGCCCTCTGGTGCGCTATGCCAGTCCTGGGCTTCAACGCGCCAATAGTTTTTATCAACCCAATGGATTTTTCCGAACCCACCAATAAAACGTACTCGCTCAGTACGAATAACGTAAAAATTGAAATCGTGGGTTTGCTCGTATTTTTTAGCTTGTGGGAATAAACGAAGATACTGTGCTTTCACGTCATCTTGGTTCGCTAGCTCCGCACTCCCCATAATAGTCACCCGGCCATTCGCCTGAGAGTCATCTTCACTAGCATCGAAAATGGTTAAGCTAACCTTGTCGTTCGCTTTAATATTACGCGTATGCAGTGCGATATCACTGATGTAGATAATTGCGTCACCGGCAGGCGTTAAATAATAAGGTACAACCGAACCAAAAGGGTAGCCGGGCATTGATGTTGAATGCGTACCCAATACACCGCTGTGATGGGTGCGGCTTAGCTGTTTTGCTTGAAATGCAATATCTTGCATGCTCATGGTTAACTCCGTTCTTGTTTATCGGTTTTCGTAAAAGTTAATGTGTCACGAAAACTTGTTTTTCTTCGTTTTTAATTAGGTTTAACTGGGTGTGATAGCACCGAGAAAGAATATCGTTAGTAAGTACTTGCGCTGGTGGTCCGTCGGCTAAACAATGCTTTTCCCCCAGTAAAATGAGTCTGTTGCAATAAGGGGAAATTAAATTTAGATCGTGACTTACGCAAATAATGCACAGCCCTTTTGTTCGCAGGGCGACCAATTGTTCCATTACCAGTTTCTGATGGCGCAAATCTAGGGCTGAGGTAGGTTCATCTAACAGCAACAGCTTGCCCTCCAAACTCTCGTTTTGATCGCCCGGTATTATTTGAAGAATTGACTTGGCTAAAAATATTCTCTGCCTTTCTCCACCAGATAAGGTTTGAATATTGCGAGCAAGTAAATGCGTAATGTCAAACTGCTCGGCAATACCATGAATTAACCTACTCTTTTGTTCCAATGATTCAACGTACTGATACCGCGCCAAATGGAGTAATTCGTCGGCGATAAATCCAAATGGCGTTGACGCGCTTTGCGCCATCACCGCACGCTGCATTGCTAACTGATTTGCGCTTAGCGCGCTAATTTTTTTCCCGCCAAGCGTTAGCGTTCCAGCAGATGGCGTTTCTACACCACTGAGCATACTTAATAGCGTAGATTTACCGCATCCGTTTTCACCCGCTATCGCGGTAAACTCACCAGTGTTAAATGACAAAGATATTTGTTCAAGCAAACGCGTGTCACCTCTGGCTATCACAACATCTTTCAATGTAAGCAACGCCGTGTTTAACCGTTTACCATTGTCGCTTTGCTCTAGGATTTCCACTTTCATTTTAGCTACACCCCACCACTAAATATACGGCGTTGTTGCCACAGTAAGTAAAGGAAAAATGGCGCTCCTACTGCTGATGTAACAATACCAATAGGTATTTCCATAGGCACAAATAAGGTACGAGCCAATGTATCGGCAACCAACAATAGCAAAGCGCCCATTAGCGCGCTGGCAGGTATTAGCACCTGGTGGTTTACACCAAATATGGCCCTGCACATGTGGGGCACCACCAAACCAACAAAGCCAATAATGCCGCACAGCGCCGTCGCTAGCGCCACAGAGAACGCCACCAGCCATAAAACCCAGTGTTTGTATCGGGTAACATTAAGCCCCATATAAGCCGCCTCTTTTTCACCAAGCGCGAGTAAATTAAGCGCATTACGTGACTTCATAAGACCAGTAAAAGCAACAAGCCCTGCTAGCGCAATAAGACCACAAAGCGTCCAGCTTGCTCCGGCTAAACTACCCATGGTCCAATAGCTTATTTGGCGAAGTGCATCATCGCTTGCTACATAACTAATAGCCCCTATCACAGTTCCGGTTAAGGCGTTAATGGCAACCCCAGCCAAAATAAGCGCGGCTACTGAAACGCCTTGCGGTCCATTTGAAAACCGAAGCACTGTCCATACAGAAAGTAGTGCACCACCAAAGGCCCACATGGCTACCCATATAGACTCAAGCGCAGGGATGAGCGGAGGTACTATGGTCATACTAAGGGCTGCGGCTGCGGCTGCGCCACCTGCAATACCAATTAAACCAGGGTCGGCAAGCGGATTGCGCACTAGCCCCTGCATTGCACAGCCAGATACGGCTAGAAGCGCGCCAATCAGCATTGTCATGATCACCCTCGGCAGCCTTATTTCAGACAACACATACCAATGAGTGGTATTTGCTACCGTATTTGCTGCCGTATTTTCTACCGTATTTGCGCCGCTAATGAAGTATCTAACTTGCTGTTCAATATCAATGGGTAAACTGCCGCAGGTTAACCCTACATAAGCACAGATCAGCAGCAATACAACCAGTATTCCCATACCTATATGTTTTCGCTGCGCGCGGGCATTAATTAGCTGAAGGACTACAGGCCCAGATGAATAATCGCTAGGATAATCACTTGAATAATCGCTTGGGTAATCACTTGAATAATTGCTTAAATAATCGCGTGGGTTATCACCTAGATTATCACTGCGCTTTGCTGCGGAAGATAACTGCATTATAGACTCGTTCTACTGTTAGCAGCATTTTGCCTTTGTTTCATATCAATGGCTTTTCCTGCGTGCTCTGCAACACGCTGAAGCGCCACATCAAAGCGCGGAGAAAGCCCCAAACTAATGCTGCTATCCATGGCTTCAACTAGGCAATGAATACCAGCAAAGGTGGCTGCCAACGCATGGTGCGTACAAAGTGCGTCCTTTGCGCTTTTCCCATGTAGCATGTGACCAGCGGCAATCACAATATCAGGGTTTTGCATCAGCACATACTCGGCACTCATCACTTTGTAGCCTTCCACTGCTGCACCTATATTAACGATACCCAGCGTATCGAATAGCGCTTGGGGCACGGTATTTTTACCCGCAACCGTTATTCCTCTGTCATTATTCGCCACCACAAAAAGCGCTTTAATTGGCGTATTGAACGCTAAGGTTTTATCTGCGTACCGCGCTTTTTGTTGCTCTACCTTCTTTTCAATATCGTGAACAAGGGTAACGGCGTTATCACTTGCCGATAGTTTTTCGCCAATATCCAGTACCAGGCGCTTTAGACCACTTAAGTTTTTGTCTACGTTAAAGGTAGTAACCTCTACGCCAGCATGGGCTATTTGTTCAAGCGCAACACTTGGGCCTGTCGCCTCAGCTCCTAATAACATTGTGGGCTGTTGGGCCAATACTCCTTCAGTGCTGAGCTGACGAAAGTACCCAAGCTTAGTTAAACTTGCCGCTTCTTTTGGGTACATACTGGTACTGTCAGTTGCAATTACCCAATCGCCTCGTCCTAACGCGAAAACAATTTCGGTGATACTGCCGCCAGCGGTAACAATTCGAGGTGATGCAGTTTGCGGTTCATCTAAAGGGGCGCTAAACGCCCCTACCGCAAACAAACTCCACCCAACCATCACAGTACACATCGCTTTTAAGGCAATAGATAAAAGTGAAAGAGCGTGTTGCAACATCATTTACTCTCCACTTACCGGGTCGGCGCGGAAACTATAGGCACCAGATGTCCCCTCTTCATCGTAATAGCTAGTAATTTGAAGCTTGTAAGTCGTATCGCCTGCCTGAATTAAATAAACGCCAAACTGTGAGTAAAGTAAGTGGCTGGCGCTGTCGTAGAAATACCAATTGTTCGAACTCATCGCGTACTCGCTAACGGTCTCTTCACTGAAGCCATAAAACTGTGCCGCTTCGGAATCTACGCCATCGTACGTTTCAGCGTCGGTGCGAAGCACGGTCGCATCATCAGCAATAGAAAGGGAAAACTCCCCCGCTCCGTCCGCACACGGCACTGATAAGTCCCAACCGTCTGCTTGTGTAACTACTTGCTGCATATCGAAGTCAACGTAAACGGCGTCGCTACAACCCACCGCATCAACGGTCAGTGCAACTTCTTCAGCAAAGGTGCTTTGCCCGTCAAGAACGCTTTGATGCATAACGCCAAGGGTTATTTCACCGATACCTCGCCCTTCAGTAACAATATCGGTAACGTGAAATTTTGTGTAGTTGCTGTCAGAGGACACGATGTAATATGTCTCTTCATTTGGCGTTACTACGTGAGTGGTAAAGTCGTAGTTGTAAAAAGTATCGCCGATCACTTGGGTTTCTGTATCTGTGCTGAACGCGTCAGCTTCTGGTATATCGCTTTGAGTAACAGCCAAGTAATCATCTAGTTCGCTGTCAGCACTAGCATTTAGAAACAAGTCAGACACTGGCGCGCCCGTATCATCGTAAAAGTCGCTATTATTTCCGGTAAAATAAAGGCTAACAGCGGTTTCCTGGTTTGTATTTAAAAACACATTGGTACGCTTAAAGCCAATATCCCACGTAGTATCCGTTGCGGCTTCTTCTTCAGTGAGCGTAAGTTGCGTTTGTGTATCTAAGTCAAAGTACACGGCCACAGGCTCGGATGTAGACCCTGTACTAAAAGGCCCGTAAATGGTTCCCTCTTCGTTTTCGCCGTCACTGCTTCCGGCATCTGAATCTCCGCTACCATCGGTCACTTCATCAGGCGTTTCGACTAAGGTGTCATCGCTACTTGAGCTGCCACAAGCAGTTAGTCCGAATGTCATGGCAAGCAGTAACGCTAAATAGGTTTTGTTCATGTGTTTTCCTTTTTAAAATTCGCCGAATTAACCAGCGGTTTTTAGTTGTTGGTTTGGGTTCTGCCGTTAGGTATTTTTTGTTTTGATCTCAAACGCTGTTTTCTGTGTCGGTGCTATCGTTTTATGGTTATTTCAATACTGGTAACTCACACCCAGATACAATCGCCTAGCAGCAATGGGACTTGCATCAAAAGCGCCCGCCACAAGAGCGTCGGATGAGCGATGTTCATCAGTGAGGTTTTCAAGTCCAAGGCGCACTTGCCACTGAGGCGTGAAGTGGTGCTGCACGACTGCGTTTAGCGTGGTAAAGCTGTCTTTGGCAATTGTGATATAGCCACTGGAAGGCGACACATTTCCCTCATGCACTCCGTAAATCTGCAAGCTGGTGTTGGTTTGGCTAAACTGATAGGTAACGGATGCTTTAACTAAATGAGTAGGGCGTTCAGGCAAGCGCTGTGAACTGCCATCTTCTGCAATTAAATAACTGTAATTCAGTTGCCACTGCCAATTATCATTCTGCGCGCTGGCGCTTAAATCTGCACCGTAAAGGGTAGCTTCATCGAGGTTTTGATAAACTGAAATATCTAAACCTGCCTCTTGCGATGCGTCCACGTCTACCGCCGTGGTGATGAAGTCATCAGCTTTAGTGTAATGAAGGTTAATATCAAGGTGATATAACCAGTTACTTTGGGTCGGTTCTACTCGAAGGTTACCGCCTAAGTTGGCATTCAGCGCTGTTTCTGGGGTAAGTGCGTCGTTACCTAGAACCATATAACCTAAGTTACTATGGTCGAAGATGTAATAGCGTTCCTTGAGGTTAGGCACGCGATAGCTACTGCCAGCCCCTGCGCGAAGTTGCCACGAAGTACTGTCAGCACTAAATGACTGGCTTGCACTTGCTTTAAATGCAGTATGCCAACCAAAATCAGAATCGTTTTGTATTCTTGCGCCAGCTAAAAGCTGGGTGTCGTTTTTCTGCCAGTTTCCTTGTAAATAAAGCTCGGCACTTTCTCTACTTACATCGTCAACTTCAACCGTGCCCGTGCTGAGGTTTTGCTGCTCCAGCGTGTCGCCATGCAAAACAAGGCCGCCTACCCACTCAATATCTTTGGTGGAATAAATCTTTTGCGCTTCTAATTCCGCAAGCTGGATATCGGTTTGACGTAACCCATTGCTGTTCCCGCTTTCTTCATTATGTGAAAGATAGCGTGTGTTGATATGCCAATCGTACTGCTGCTCAACGCGAACATCGTGCTGCCACTGGGTAACGTTTGAAAGATAACTAATAATGGTGGCTTGACCCGGTATCGATGACTGAGGTTTGTTTTTTTGCTCGTCCAGCCATTGCCCTTTGTATTGCACGCTAATGTTATTTATCAACGTCGATAAAGACATTTGCACAAAAGATTTGTCTACCGCGCCACCATCTTGTGATGTAGTTTCGCCTTCGTAATCGAAACCGGGGTTAGTAATATTTTGGGCCGTTATGCCAAGCTGCCAATTGCTTACTGCTTTCGCTGCAGTCACCCTAGACGTATGCCCGAATTCATCACCGTCAATTGCATCATCGGTAAAATAAGATGCCTCGTAGTCTGCTGAAAACTGCGAGCCTTCTACCTTTTCGGTAATGATATTGATAACGCCGCCCATCGCAGAGCTGCCGTAAAGCACAGAAGCAGCGCCTCGCACAATTTCAATTTGCTTAATATTAGCAACGCTAATTTGGTCAAGGTCGACCGAAGAACCTGTAGGTGAAATGATGGGCTGGCCGTTGATTAACACCAATACGTGATCACCATTGAAGCCATTTAACTGAACGTTGTACCCGTCTTTTTGACTGCGCCTAACCACAACACCGGGCATCACTTCAAGCACTTGGCGAAGCGTGCCTTTACTTAATCGCGCAATGTCCTCTTTATCTACCACGTCAACTTTTACAGGTGAGGATGCCAATAACTTTGGTGTTCTTGTGCCTGTAACAACAACGCGTTCAAGATCACCTTCTGCTAAAGCTGAAAAAGCCAACGGAAAGCTAGCGGCTACCAAAAGTGAAGGTAAAAAGTGAACTCGTTTCATTTATTTTTCTTTTAACGCAAATGATAATGATTTGCGTTTGATCTTATTTATTTAGAAAAGTTTTGCAAGGCGAATTCTTAGATACGCCCATAAAAATAAGGTAAACGACTAATAAATATGACTTTTTAATTGTTTCTTGTAATTCAAAATGATGAATGGAGAAATTTAGCAAACTTGGCAAGATAATTGATTTACAAGGTAGGAATTAAGGTTTTAACAACGGGATTTTGACACTATGCGCCTGCCTACTAAACAACTTATCAATAAAATCGAAAATTTGTCTAATGGACTGACGCCCGAACAACTATCGAGCTTCTTAGATATTATTGACGCTATGACGGCACTGGTTGAGGAAGCTGGAGATTTTAAAGAAAGTAATAAGCCCGACAAAAAAATAGAGCCAGCGCCGGTGCCGGCACTCTCTAGCGCTGTCCATTAAGCAATATGGTTGGCGTTAAGACCGCTAGTAGTTGATAAATGCTGCACATTGCAATACCTTAGCGCGCGTCCTACTTAGAAAAAGAGATACGCGTGCTTTATCTTGTTGCAGTCACTGTCCTATGGGCATTTTCCTTTTCACTTATTGGCGAGTTTTTGGCGGGCGAGGTAGATAGTTACTTTGCTGTACTGACCCGCATTATTCTTGCTGCTTTGGTATTTCTGCCGTTTCTTAAAATATCACTGCTAAGCGCCAAGCAAAAAGCAATTTTGGCGAGTTTAGGTGCTGTCCAATTAGGGCTGATGTACATCTTCTTCTATCACGCATTTTTGTTTTTAAGCGTGCCAGAAGTGTTGCTTTTCACCATTTTTACGCCGCTTTATGTCGCCATTTTGAACGACGCCCTGTTTAAGCGGTTTACCCCTTTTTATTTATTGTGCGCACTTATTGCCACCGCAGGTGCAGCCATAATTCGCTTTGATGGCGTGACTGATAACTACTGGTTTGGTTTTGCCATTGTTCAGGGTGCCAACCTTTCCTTTGCACTAGGACAAGTAGGTTATAAAAAGCTGACATCGACTTTTACTACACAAGTCCCTTATCACAACGTATTCGCGTGGTTTTATTTAGGCGCACTGGCTGTTGCCTTGCCTGCGTTCTTCCTATTTGGCAACCCAAGTCAACTACCGCAAAACACCGAGCAATGGGGAGTGCTACTGTGGTTGGGTATTGTGGCGTCGGGGCTTGGATATTACTTTTGGAACCAAGGGGCGCTAAAAGTATCTGGTGGTACGTTAGCTATTATGAATAATGCGCTTATTCCGGCAGGGCTTGTGGTTAACTTGCTGCTTTGGCAAAAAGACACAGATTTTACTCGCCTGTTTCTTGGTGGTGCCATCATTGCTGTTGCGCTTTGGATGTCTCATCAATACGCCAAAAACAGGGGCGAGCATAAGCCTTAGCAAAGCCAACACTAAACAGGACTATATTCACTTATCATGGTGTAGTCTTTGCGCGGCCCAACGACCTGCCATGTAGAACGCCACACAGGCCACGCTGTGAAGTCATAGCGGACTACATAATTATCGTCGCCGCATAAGTGCTCAGCGTTTGGGTTGGTCGCACTAAATGTATGAAAATAGCGCTTATCGTCAAACAGCACCTCAAACAACCCCGTTTGAGGCTGCTGCCAGAAATACCGACGCTCAGCTAGCATTATACTGCCGTTAGGCGCAGTAACCTCGCCTTTTTCGTAATACGCCAAGACGCTACTTTCAGCTTGTAAGCGGTCTTTGAGCAAGTTAAATTCAGCCTCGCCAGAAAAGGTAAATACATCGCCACTTCGCTGGATGATTTTGCGCGATAGCGTCCATCGTCCAGCAAAGTCGTCCAAGTTATGAGGAGAATTAACTGTCATTGCACCGTCCTTACCAAAAATAGGTAACAGTGGCAGAGTATTGGTCGCCGCGACCCGGCGTTCCTGGGATTTCTTCAAAGCGCTCATCCCACAAATTATCCACTGCCAATACTAACTTCAACCCTTCAATCTGAGCCGGTGAATAGGTAAGGGTAACATGCGAGAAGAATGCTGAGTCACTGCCGCTTCTTAGCGCATTGGTTTCTTGTTGTCGCCACTCGTTGTCAATGCGTACTTCAACCGTATCGGTTGCAAACCACACCAATCCAAGGGTTGCGCGATGCGGCGGATAGTTAAGCGCGTAAAAGCTCGCGTCTACTTCATCAATTCGATAGTCTTCAGACTTATCTAAAAAGGTATAGCTAGCAACCACATCCGCGCTATCAAAGCGTTTAATGGCAATCACCTCAACACCTAGGGTTTCTATATCAACCGGGTTTGCACTGCGAGCTGAAGTAGCGTCGAAGCTATACGTCCAATCCGTCAGTTCGTTATCCCAGCGATAGAATACGGCAGTATCAACTTTGAAAGACGATTTATCAAATGACGCCCCAAACTCTAGGTTTTTGCTGACTTCTCGCTGTAACTGGTTGTTACTTCTAAACAGACCGCTTGTGGTGCTGCCGCCTACAGCAGTGTAGCCAGCAACCTGCGTTGCTTCTGCATACGAAAGATAGAGCGTACGCGAGGCATTGCTCCCTGTTTGTGTAAGCCAACTGATATCACCCACAAAAGACAGTCGGTCGTCGTCGCGATTCGTATCGTCAAACGCCCCACCTAAACGAACGGTAAGCGATTCATTGCTGTTCAACTGAGTTCGATACTCGGGCACTAGGCTTATTTTGTAGTAGTCGCGAGAGGTGAAATTGTTCTCTAGCGTGGTTGATGTAATGTCGTCTGCAGTAAGCTGTAATGCGTAGTTGATACCAAATTCTTGCGATACATTATGAGTACCATAAAGCGCCAATGACTTCACTTTGGTTTCGTGAAACGCCTGAAACGCTTCAGGGTTTTCACGTGAGAACACGTAATGGTCGTCATTCTCTCTGTAGTAAGCTGAAACCTCAAAGGTATTTTTCATGCTCTCTTCGCCGTAGCGCTGTTTGTGATTTAGCATGACCAAACGTGTTTCAATATCTTCTGTTTCGTTTACGTTAAAAGGCGTGTACAAGTTAGGCCAGCCAAAAAACTTTTGCTGAAAGCCATAAAACACGTCTGTTTGTGAGTCATTACTTGCCAGCTGAATACGTCCTGACGCGCGTTCGAAATTATGATCGCCATTAGCAATAGTGCCATCACTTTCAGAGCGAGAATACTCTCCTTCAACCCCAACCGACCAGCCGGGTAAATCACTAAGCGCGTGCTTTACTGCACCGTGTACACGCTGCAAATTGAAGTTGTTATTACCTACACCCACTGACACACTGCCTGCTGTTTGGACGGGACGCCAGCCGTAAGACACCGTACCTACTGAGCTATTTACGCCGTAAAGTGCGTTATCTACGCCCGTGAAAATACTCGGTTTCGTCAGCATTTCTGGCGCAATAGGAATTTCAGCGAAATAGTGACCCGTTTGTGGGTCGATAAGCGTTGCGCTTCCTATGCGGAAGCCCGTGTTTTCGAATATACCACCACGAATAGTTACGTCAGCCTGCGCTTCTGCCATGTTCCTTGATTGCAAATCGACGCGCGGATCGTATTCTAAGTTAGATATAGGTGAATTAAACGTCCCTACCGGCTTGGTGTTCGCCGTCGCCGCCCCTTCAATCGTGATTTTTTCTACGCCTTTTTCGTGGTTGTCCACGCCAGAATTAGCGTTTGATGAATCAACACTTTCAGCGGCCATGGTGGCAAAAGGTAAAGTACAAAAGAGCAAAGATAGGGTTGTGTGACGCATTCAGTGTCCTAGTTAAAAATTTAGGTTCAGCCTGCAGGCAAGAGTAATAAAAACGCGAAGTGTATAGCATTAGTAGACCAAGGAAAACGCTGCGCAGGTCAGTTTAGACCAGTAAGTTTATTTTTACTCACAGCTCTGCACATTTCCATTTATCAATATAAACAGGCTGTAGTATCTGTAGCAGCCCGCAATAATCATCAATCTCACCTTATTGCCTGCTTACCTTCCTTGCCAAAAGAAACGAGATAACATAACATTCGCGATCTTTACAAAAATTGCCAAAGATACGTGATACCTTGCTTGTGCTTGATCTTAAAAGACCGTTTATATTTTCTTTAGTTGCATTATCAGTAAGTGCCGCTGCGCAAAGTGATGAAAGCTCCCTTCAAGGTGCTCATGATGAACTTGAACACATTGAGGTAAAAAGACACTTTCAACCTTACCGTGGCAACGTACCGCTAATCGATACTCCCCAAGCAATCGACCGAATTACTGCCGATACATTAGCGAATGAAGGGATCACGCGATTTATCGACGCATTAGATTTTGCGCCCACTATTGTTAGACAAAACAACTCTGGCGGCATGTTCGATAGCTTTGCGATCCGAGGTTTTTCTGGCGATGAAAATAACCCATCGGGTTATTTAATAAACGGCTTCAACGTGCGTGGCTATAGCGGTAATAGAAGCACGGTTAACGTTCAAACCATAGAAGTAATGAAGGGTCCAGGATCTGCCCTATATGGTCAAGGGGAGCCTGGCGGCACCATTAACGTTATTACCAAAAAACCTCGGTTTGAAGAGCAAGGCTATATCCAAGGTACCGTAGGTAGTTTTGATAAAAAACAAGTAGAGTTTGATTACACGAACGGTATTAATTCAGATATGGCGTATCGCGTTAACGGTTCATACGAAGACTCTGATACTTATCGCGATAACGTTTTTTTCAAGAATTTGAACCTAAACCCTTCATTTATGTGGAATATTTCTGATCACACCAGCTTAAGCTATCAGATGGAAATACTGGATCAGGAGAAGCCGCTTGACCGCGGTGTATTCATATTGAATAACGACTTTGACGCCGCAGATGCCGAAGACTTTTATGGTGATGTTAGAGACGGAGCCCATGAAGTTAAAGCCTTTGGACATCAGTTAGTGTTAAATCACGAGTTGAATCACAACTGGCATTTACTCAGTGGCTTCGCCTACAGAGACTCTTCTTTTGAAGGGCAGTCTTCAGATACTGAACTGTCAGAAGGCCGTCAGCTTTTGTATACCGACCCATCTATACTTTCAAGGCAACGTAGAACCCGCGACTATCAAGCGCAAGACTTATCACTACGCTTTGAATTAAGTGGCGAGGTAGACGTGGCAGGCTTCGTAAATAACGTCTTATTTGGTTTGGACTATTACAACTACCACATCGATACAGACTATCGTCGTTGGCGCACTGCATGGGGTGCGGGTGATACCACTTACAGCATCGACCCTCAAAATCCAGACTACACCATTTTCAGACCTGAGGTTACGCCCACTACACTCACGGCTGAAAAGCAAAAAGGGTTAGGTTTCTACGCACAAGATGTCATAGAACTTAGCGAAGCAACGAAGCTTTTAGTTGGCTTTCGCGTGGACAAATTCGAGCAAGACATTCTTAATAAGTTAAGCAATGAAGGGCAAGAACAAGACCAAACGGAAGTGACGCCACGCTTTGGCTTCGTGTATGAAATCAATAATTCTGTAAGCCTTTACACTAGCTATGCAGAAGGTTTCAGACCCAACCCAGGACTTGACTCTGACCGCAATGCGTTTGACCCTGAAGAGACTACCTCTTTTGAGGTAGGTGCTAAGTGGGAAAACATTGCTGATATGTTTTCTGGTAGCGTCGCTATTTTTGATGCTGAAAAGACCAACATGCTTACCGCTGAACCTAACACTGGCTTTTCAGCTACGCTCGGTGAAGTTGAAAGCCAAGGGGTAGAATTTCAGTTAACGACTGACCTTACTTCAGACATTCGCCTTGATATGGCCTACGCGTACATAGATGCTAAAACCGCGAACGAAGTTAACAACTTGGATTGGGGCGTGCCTATTCCTAAAGGGTCGCGCTTAATCAATATTGCCAAGCATTCGGGGTATATCTCGCTTAACCATTTCACCAGCGTATTTGAAAAAGAAGCGTTCATTGGTGTGACCATGCGTTACGTGGGCGATCGCTTAGGGCAAACCACCGATCCAACATTCATTTTGCCGTCTTATACCCTTGTGAACTTAGCAGGGTCGGTGAATATCAGCGATGCGCTTTCTATGAGATTTGACGTGAATAATCTGTTCGACAGAGATTATTTTGAGAACTCATACCATCAGCTTTGGACCATGCCGGGCTCACCGACTAACTATACAGTGAGCGTTAAGTACCAGTTCTAGTTTTCTAATTCGAAGGCTTATTATTGTGGTAGTGTTTTTTATCTGCGCGAGAAGCAAATTCAAAACTTTAGCACATACAGATTTAGTATCATGAGAACCAAAAACTATTAGTCCATCATTCGACATTGCAGGTAAAGTTGTAAAAAAACCTCTATGTCGTAACGCCACATCTGAACTCCATCAGAGTTCAACGTATAAAACCTACAACAATAGAAAGAGCTGCCGTTGTTAAAGTGATAAACCCAACATTATAAAGACTCCAAAGAACTTCCCCATCACTACATAGCGCATTGACTCTGCGGTCGGCGCGCTTAGATAAATATTTTCACTATTATCAATCACCGGGCTTGATGAGGAGCCACAGGGAGCCCCCACAAAACCGTATTAAAAAGAACATATCCAGATAATATTCAGGTTAGTAATTCCACTCTTTTCTGCAACGAGAACATCATCGCTTTTATCGATCGCAACACCATCTGGAATCTCTTCTGTTAAAAAATCGAGCTCGATTGCAAACCTTTCATCGCCCACTGCGGGAAATACCTTATTCGAATAGCTGAAATAGAAATATAAAAAAGCTCTCATAAATCACTCTAATGATGTAGCTCTGTATTCACAAAAGAAAATCGGAGAAATAAATAATAGATAAACCTACTGTCACTGTTCCCTAAATATTACCTAGGATAATACACGTAGAAATGATCAAAAATCACACTTCAAACCACACTAACACACCCGACTGTAATAGATAGCTTAAATAAAAATTTAATGGGGATATTTAGTAAAATTTCACTTTGCTACCTGCCAAGTATCATCAGATGTTCTGAGAACACCTTTGGCTTTAACAGTGATGCCGTCCATTAAATGCACTAGGTTTTTTGAATCCGGGGCGTGGCGCCACAGGAAGTCGGCTTTGCCGTCGCCATCGTAATCACCAACGTTGGCAATTTTCCAGTCGGTGTCGGCTACCTTATTTATCATGGTGCTTTCTCTGATAAGTCCACCTTCCATGAAATACGCCCAGTTATCACCGCTTACCTTATTACGCAGGATAATGTCATCAGTACCATCTCCATTCAGGTCACCAGTGCCCGCAATATCCCACTCGGTATTTACACTGTTGAGAATGTAACGGTTAGCTATGGCACCGCCCTGCATTATCCACACATAGTTAATGCCACTGGCCGTGTTACGCCAAATCACATCATCGTCACCATCACCATCAATATCGCCCGTCGCCGCTATTTCATAGTTCAGGTCGGTTACCCACAGTGAGGGCAGGCTGTCTCTTATCACACCGCCTTCCATCAGGTAGAACCAGGTGTCACCGCGGTTGACGTTATGCCACAGCACATCACCAATGCCATCACCATCAAAGTCACCGCTACCGGCTAAACGCCAGTCTTCTGCACCCACATAGTTGAGCGTATAGCGAGACTTATACACCGCGCCGTTCATCAGGTAGATAAAGTTATGCCCTGTATCACGGTTACGCCAAAAGATATCCGACTTACCATCGGCATCATAGTCGCCCTGACCCACTATATCCCAGGTGTATTCTGGCACCACGTTAATCGGCGTGACGGTGGCTGTTTGAATACCATCCATCGCCCACAGGAAGTTCCAGCCCTTGGCATAACTGCGCCACAGGATGTCGGATTTACCATCGCCGTCTACGTCGTTACTTATTTTTGAATTTAATTTATATATATATAATTCATTTCCGCTTTGAGTAGATGCATTAACGAACAATCCATTAGATGATGCATATATAGTATTTATATTTCCACCGTCCAAATCACTAATATCAACTGTTTTTATTTCTTCTGTTTCAATAATAACTTCGTAGAGCTGCTGTGATGAGCCATCATTAGTAGCAGTGAAGAACACTCGTCCATTTGCCTTCACAAAGTTGGCAGGAGAACTACCTAACTGGCCAGGGTATAAATCGCTCAGCAAAGTAAGGGCACTTGTAGCTACATCAAACTTAAATAATTCAACACCGGCAGCGGCATCTAAGGCCCCCAAAAATAATTCATTATCAGTAACGATAATGTCAGTTGGCGACTCAACCAGTTTCGCGCGAACTCCGCTCTCTGTGTTGTAACTATAAAGAGCACGGTTATACACCGCCCCCTCTTCTGCCGTAAAAAAAAGGGTGTTTTCAATACTTCCAACCGGGGCAACATCAGTTAAATCAGTAAGCGATATTTGAATAACTTGCTCGCGGTTCGCATCTATTTGATATATTTCAGATGATGCGAAAAAATAAAGTTTATCATTTCTTTTCAGTATCTTTTCGCTTGAAATATCTGTCAGATGATATCCTCCTAAAAAATCCATGCCCAGATTTCTATAGCTTTTATCAAGCCGGGTCCACTGATTAGCGTTGCAGAAGTTTAAAAACAAAAAGTTGGTTGTGGCTACTACATCACAAACACTCTCCTGACTGATAGATGATAGGTCAACAAGCTCAGAGCTTGTTGCATCTGGATTGGATTTAAAAAGGTGCCGAACTCCATTATTTAATGCCGTAAAATATACATCACCATAATAAAAGAGGAAGTCCTGAGGATTGCCCGAATCTTCACCCGATACCAAATCCTGACTGATAAGTGTACTGCCTAATGAACGAGATACAAAAAGCTCTCTCCCTTCTGCTGCGGTCACAGCAGAAAAAAAGACATGGTCGCCGGATGCGAAAAAGTGTTTAGGGTCAGAGGATGCTGGATCAATTTCAGTAACCTCACTCAATACCAGTGAATCCATATTGAGGTTTACTATAGATTCGGTTCCATATGTTTTAAAATAGAGACTTAAATAAACCGTCGTTCCATGTACTGCAAAATCTGTCAGTTCTCCGATAGGTGGTAATTCACCTAGCTGTGAAAGGAGAATGGGAAAATCAGGAGTAAGTGCAGAAGTCAGGTCCTGAATTTCAGACGAGGCAGGATTATATGAATAAAACGCGAACGGGTTATCGTTAGCCACCGTAGAAAAGTAAATTATTCCGTTGACCTCAAATACACTACTAACCAAATCCATTTGGCTGCTACCAGCCATATTTTCAAAATTTTTAAGCTCATTGATATGCGAATCAACAAATAACGGAAAACGCTCACCGTCTAAAAATAAATTAAAAAATATGCCACTATCAAGCGATTTAAATAAACCTATCCTAGGTGTACCACTTGTATTTTCCAGGCTAATATCAAATCCGAAGGCCCATGTTTTAGCTGTAAGGTCGTAAAAGTAGAAGTCATAAGTGTCGTCGACAGGGTTTTCAGATACATGGAGTAACTCCCCCTTGTGAGCAATAAAAGAAATAATCTCAGAAGAACCAGCACCAGACGTAAAATCCAAGGTATAAGCCTCATTATTAACCAAATCTAACACTCGAACCTCATGGCCGTATGTGGATTCGGTAGCATCAAAAATGATTTTTCCATCGTACTCGATGATTTTACCAACGTTTGTTAGATCACCAAAATCCCCCAAAAAATCTAGCTCCCCGGTCTCCGGTGAGTAATACATTATTCTGCCACCTTGATAGGAAAAATTAGAAAAATTCGCTCTCAAATAAATCGCATCGTTTATTGCGATAAGAGAGCTAAAACTTCCGTTTATGTCGGTAACTTGCTCAGTTTCATAAGAGTCAAGTTCAAGCTTATAAAGCTCTCCGCTACCACCACAAATGAAATATAAGTAATCTCCCGCAATGACGGCGCTGGACACGTGGTTCCTGCTGGATACTGACGCAATAGTTCGCTTTATCTTAGTTGTGAGATTAATCGTATTGATATGAGTGACATTGTCTGAAAATTCAGTGTCAAAGTAAAAAGCCGTATCGCCCTTCCTGACTAGAAACCGATCACTTAAAACATTAATCTCAGTTGATGTATCTATATCAATAAAGCTAACGGGATAGGAAACCTCTGAAAAATGCTGCTCTTTAGCAAAGGTCAAAGAGGGATTAGTGATCGTTAGACCAACAAAAATGAGTAGAGTTGAAATATAACTAATAAAAGCCTTCATCACATTCCCTTTGTTTAGCGTTCAAGAACGATTAATGCTATCTCCTATACTTAATAACAATAACACTTTAGGACAGGTTGATCATGTATTCAGTGTTATTTAAATAGAAATGTTTGAACAATTTGCTTAGCGTTATCTATAAGTGCCTGTCCATTAGAACAGAAAAGGATAGGTGGACGTAAGTTTGCTTGAACCGTCCTAATCTTGAATTTGTCGGTAGTATTTTTACTTTGGCGTCACAGATAAAATCTTGTTGGATCGTTTATTCATCTTCAAATGTTACTTCTGGCGGTGCACAAAGTGGCGGTGATGGCCGAGGTTCAGTAATACAAGCAATGAAATCTAGCGGTTAAAAGAATATGGGTGCTGTACCTAAATGGTAAGGAGTCTTTAGTTCGTATCTGACCTTGCCTATGGATGCCAGACTTAAGCGATTCTCACTTACTGCTGTCCTCGTAATGTTACGGCATAGTCGCTTTCATTTTCGTATCAGCAAGCTCTTTCTTCAGAGCCTTAATACGCTGTTCTGGAGTGAGCTCTACTTTGGACTTATACACGCAGTTACCTCGTTTAAGAAGCTTAGGTCTACCATCCGTCCAATATAGACGACCATGCTTACGAAGCCAAACTAAAACCGTTGAACACCCCTTAATTCCGTAGTGGTCTTGTGCTTGTTTATATGTGAATTCGTCTTTTTCAACTTGGTCTACAACGGCCAGTTTAAAAGCGAGGGAATAATCACGTTGAGTTCTTTTGCTATTTGATTTCATTACACTCTCCAAATTAAGTTTGAAAAGTGTCAACGCTATTTAGGATGGGTCACTTCTAGAAAAAAAGGCCAGAAAGATAATATCTTCTGGCCTTTTTTATTTACAAGTTTTAGCTAAAAATTGTAGACATATAGCCTACAAACTCTCTAAATCAAACGCGCCTTGCTTTGAGAGCTTTTCGTTCAATGGCTTCACTTCTTCGCCAAATAAGGTTTCTAGCTGCACTTTATATTGCTGCCACTTTGCTTCTAAGTCTTCCAACCTTTTCAGTGCACCAGCTTGTGCAGGCGCCCCTGTTCTGTCGAAGTTGTCCATTAAGAAGCGTACTTGTCTGTCGAGCATATTCGGCCAGTTGATGTCGTCTTCAAAAGTTTGATGTTTAGGCTGTATAACTAATGCTTCCCAGTCATCGATTGCGCTAACAATGCGTTCAATTGACGCTGACACATCGCTAGCTAGCATCACGTTGTCTCCAGAAACACCATTGAGTTGAGCTCTTACATCACGGGCTTTTTGCAGGTGTGCAAACAAATCATTCAGTAAGGTTTCTGTTGCCTGAATGCTCTTTTCGACCACTTGAAGCTGCGCTTTATCCGCTTCTTCCCTTGGGTCTGGAAGCACTTTAAACGCACGGGTTTGTGACTGTTCACCTACTGTGATTTTCGCTTTGTAGTCTCCCGGCATAACACGGGCACCGTTCCAACCGCCAAACAGTTTTACGTTATCAATACAGTTCAACGGCTCGCGGCGAAGATCCCATACAAACTCGTTATAACCCGCCTTTGTTGAAGGGTGTTTAAATTTAACGGGGCTGCGAACGTCTTCATTACCCTTCGCACACTTCTCAAATGCATTGGGCGCAGATGATAGTGTGCGAACCAGTTCGTTATCTGCATTAAAGATATCAATGCGTAGCGTTTGTTCTTCTTCTAACGCGTCTTTCAGGTAATAGCGGAAGGTAGCGCCACGCGGCGGGTTTTTCGCTTGTGGCTGGTCGGTCATGCCGCCACCGGATAACAAACGAATACCATCAACGGGTTCAAACTGAAACAGCGCTTCGCCATCAAGTGATTTATGCACTTCTCGTAACGGACTTATGTCATCTAATATCCAAAAACCTCGCCCTTGCGTTGCAACAACTAGGTCATCACCTTTTACCTGCATATCGGTAATCGCTACGGGCGGCAGGTTTAAGTCTAGTTCTTGCCAGTGTTTACCGTCGTCGAAGCTAATAAACATGCCGCTTTCTGTCCCCGCGAACAGCATGCCCTCGCGCTCTATATCCTCGCGCACTACGCGAACAAAGGCGTCTTCTGGCAGCCCTTCGTCAATACGCTTCCAACGCTTGCCGTAGTTGTCGGTTTTATAAATATATGGCGTATAGTCATTTAATTTATAGCCTGCTACCGCAACGTAAGCTCTGCCTTGTGCGTGAGGGCTAAGTTCTATGGCATTAACCTGCGCTTCTTTTTTGTGAGGGGTAATATCTTTCCAGTTTTTGCCTTCATCACGGGTTATATGCAGCTTACCGTCATCGGCTCCCACCCAAAGCTCACCTTTGTTAACTGCCGACTCAGCAATGTAGAAAACCGTGTTGTAGTATTCAGCACCAGCTTGCTCATTCGTTATTGGACCGCCATTGAGCCCTTGTTTTTCTGGCTCATTTCGAGTCAAGTCCGGGCTAATTTCCTGCCAATTCACACCGCGATCGGTGGTTTTTAAGATCATTTGGGTGCCGTAGTACACGGTGTCAGGATCGTGCTTTGACACTATCACTGGAGCATTCCAGTTGGTACGGTACTTTTGATCTCGCGCATTTCTGCCAAACACGTATTCAGGGTAAGGCATTATGGGGCGCGTAAGCCCGGTATCGCGGTTGTATTCAGTGAGTGTCCCATTGATGGTAGTCGCGTAAATAAGGGTTGGATCGTCAGGGTTAAACGCAATGTGTGCACTTTCACCGCCGCCCACGGCGAACTGGTCTTCTATTCCCATGCCGTCTCCCCAGGTTTCAGATGGGGTTGCCATGGTTGAGTTATCTTGCTGCCCACCATAAACATAATAAGGGTTTAGGTTGTCGGTAATGACGCGATAAAACTGCGCCGTTGGCTGGTTGTAAATGCTTGACCACGATTCACCGCCGTCAAAGGTAACCGTTGCGCCACCGTCATTAGCGTTGATCATATTCAAGCTATTTTCAGGATTTATCCACATATCGTGGGTATCGCCATGGGGTAATGAAACCGTTTCGAACGTTTTGCCGCCATCAATAGATTTGTGCAGCTGCACATTCATAACATAAAGGGTGTTTTCGTCGTTAGGGTCAACTTTGATGTGGTTGTAGTACCACGCACGGGCCTTAAGAATATTGTCGCCGTTCATTAGCGACCACGACTTACCAGCGTCATCACTGCGATAGACGCCCCCTTCTTCAGCCTCGACAATGGCGTACAGGCGCTTCGGGTTAGATGCGGAAATATCCACTCCCACTTTACCAATAAGCGTAGGTAACCCTTTTTCTAGCTTATCCCAGTTTTCACCGCCATCCGTTGACTTATAAAGGCCACCGCCCTCGCCGCCTGATTTTATAAACCAAGGCGTTCTGCCGTGATGCCACATGCTGGCATAAAGAATCCTGGGGTTAGTGGGATCGATTGCTAAGTCAGCGGCGCCGGTATCGGCATTCACTTTTAACACGTGCTGCCATGTTTTACCGCCGTCTACCGTTTTGAATATACCGCGCTCTTCATTAGGCCCCCAAATATTGCCTTGTACCGCCGCCCAGGCTACGTCGGGATTGGTTGGATGTACGCGAATTTTGGGGATTTGACCGCGTTTATCTAAACCCACCAGTTTCCATGTTTCACCGCCGTCAGTAGATTTATAGATACCTTTACCGTGGCTAGTGGTTACGCCTCGAATAGGGCCTTCACCCGTACCTACGTAAATAACATTAGGGTCTGAGGGGGCAACGGCGATAGAACCAATACTGCCCAATGTGAAAGTTTTATCAGATATGGCTTTCCACGATAAACCCGCGTTTTCGGTTTTCCAAACACCGCCACCTGCGGTGCCCATAAAATAAAGGTTGGTATTGCCTTCAACCCCTGTAACCGCTACCGAACGCCCACCGCGATAGGGCCCAATAAAGCGATACTCCATTTTATCGAAAAGTTCAGGGTTAACTGTATCTTCAAGTGCGAATGCAGAATGCGAGAAACCAGAAAGTGCGCTTACGCAAATAGCAAAAGCTGCCACCATTTTCCGAGAAACCAGTCTCTGTGAAACCATAGATAGTGCCTTGTCGTGTTTTTTATTTTTAATAATAAGAAGTTCTTATACTGCTTTGTTATAGGCGCTATAGCAAAAGTTTTTGTAACGAACGCTTTAAACGTTCATAGAAAGGGAATAGGAACAACGAAATACTGGATGCGGCGTCTTTTCACGCCGCTGCTGGAAACTAATGACGCAACTTCTCTACGGCAGGGCAGTTGCGTCTATAAAAGGCTAAAGTGTGTGGCTTGCGAAGATCCAAACACCTACCGAAACAAGCACAATGCCACCAAATGTCTCTGCTCGTTTACCTATCAATGTTCCCATAACACTGCCCAACATAATGCCAATAGTTACCATCGAAAAAGTGGCTATCCCAATTAACGTCGCAGCAATAGCAATATTCACCTCAATTAGCGCGAGACTTGCCCCCACTGCCATTGCGTCGATGCTTGTACCTAACGCAGTAATACACAACAAAATAAAGGATTGTTTTTGAGACGTTGACTCTTCTTCGGCAGGTTTCAGGCTCTCGAGTACCATATGAACACCAAAACCAGAAAGAATGATTAGCGCAATCCAATGATCCCATGCTTCAACGTATGAAGACGCTGCGCGACCAATGAACCAGCCTATAAATGGGGTTGTTGCCTCTATGAGTCCGAACAAAAGGCCAATTTTAAGGGCAAAACTTAAACGAGGGCGGTTGATTTTGACACCTTTGCCTATCGCGGCGGCAAACGCATCTGTTGACATAGCAAAGGCTAGCAAGATAAGAGCGAAGATACTCATAGTTTTAGAACTCCGGTCAGGCTAATTGAGTCCATGACAAATCCACACGCCTGACCTTTAAGCGTGGACTTATCGATGGTCTCGCCAACCAAGAGGTGTTTGTACCATGGTAATGTGACCAATTATGTTGATACAAACTTTTCCATTTGAAACGGAAACAGGCTACTCCCCAACCGAGAGCGACACGGTAATACAGCTGCTATAAACTAATCAAGTTGATTGCGACAAACTGCCCAACTTGAGATATAAATGACGGCATGTTCACGCTCTTTCGATTGCACATATTCCACCAGTGGTCATTAAGAGTTGGCAACCCAGTATTTTCTAAGCGTTACGCTTTGTGCCTTTCTCCTACTCATGGATTCCCCGAATAGGCCGCTGTCTTAGCGGTTTAACGATTTCATTGTTTATTCCTTACCTGAGCCCGTACAATACAAGCACTTCGTTGTTGCAGCATGAGTATTCAAGGCTCACGCTGTGTAATTCAACAACTTATTGCTAAAAGAGACCTTTTATGAGAATTCTACTTTCTGTTGCCTTCGCTACCTTACTTGCAGGCTGCGCGACGCTATCTCAACTGGCGGTTTATACCGTTTCTAATGCCGAGTTAGAACAAGTACTTGATAGCCAAGTAAGTAAGCTGCAAAAGCGAACTTCACTTGCAGGTATTCCTCTGTATTTAGACGTGCAGGACATGACAGCAACTATAGGCCCAGATGGCAGAGACGTGGTGCAGTTAGGCGCTATTGCGACGGCACGTGTCAGTGCGTTTGGTTTGAACTACCCTGCAAAAGTAAGCCTTTCGCTGGAAGGCACGCCTTACTATGACAGCGAAGAGAAGGCCATTTTTGTGCGTTCACTGTCATTACTCGACAGCACCATTGATGCAGGCGGCTTTAAAGGTAACTTAGCACCTGTCAGCGGCGAATTCATGCAGCTCATTAATGGCTATTTAGCCAATAACCCTGTTTATCGCTTAGACCCTTCAAACAAAGCAGTAAGCATGCTTTCAACCGTACCCTTGCAGCTAACCGTAGAGCAAGGGCAGCTCGCACTTAGACCTAAGCAATAGCCCAGTAGCCGCTACTTCCAAGCTGGTTAAAAGCTTACTATGTCGTTTAGTTGCGGAATAGAAGCATTCCCCCCTTTGTTCCTTATGGCGCTTTGCAATTCCTGTTTAGCGCCATCTTCTCCGTGAACGAGGTAAACTTTCGGTGGCTTAGTAAAATGCGATAGCCAGCCGATAAGCTGCTCTTGACTCGCATGCGCTGAAAACCCTCCTAATGTATGGATTTGTGCGCGCACAATAATATTTTCTCCAGCCATTTTCATGTGTGTCGCGCCGTCGATAATTTTTCGTCCCGGCGTACCCATTGCCTGAAAGCCGACAAACACCACGTGTGACTGCTTACGCCATAAATTTTGCTTTAAATGATGTCGAATACGACCTCCGTTGCACATGCCACTGCCAGCAATAATAATGGCACCACTTACTACTTTATTAAGCGCAATAGACTCTTCCGTTGATGTGGTGTAGCTCAAAATGGGCAGTAGGGAATGTAAGCTTTGGTTGTGGCTATGCGCACGCTCAGCACTTTCTTCAATGGCATCGAGATCTTCATCATTATAAACATCTTGATAACGGTGATAAATTTCAGTGACCGCGATGGCCATTGGGCTATCTAGAAATACCTTCTGATGACGTAATTTTCCTTGTTGATAGAGCTCACCCAACCGAAAAATAATCTCTTGGGTACGCCCTACAGCAAATGAAGGAATGAGGATATTTCCGCCATTCTCACTGGCCTGCAAAATCACTTGTTCAAATTCATCGAGGGTGTCTTCCATTGACCGATGATTGCGGTCGCCATAGGTCGATTCCAACAGCACAATATCAGCATCGGTCACTATGTCTGGGTCGCGGAGTAACGCCGCCTGCGAATTGCCAAGATCGCCAGAAAAAACCAGTTTTTTAGTCTGGCCATCTTCAGTAATAAGTATTTCGACTATCGCTGAGCCGAGAATATGACCTGCATCAGCAAAGTTAATTTCCACGTCTTGCGTGATTTTACGCTTAGTGTGGTAGCGCGTCGGTATGCACTGCTTCATCACACCGTCCACTTCTTCTTGGCGATACAAAGGCTCAATGAGCGGTTTCCCCGAGCGCTGCCGCCGCTTGTTTTCCCATTCTGCGTCGCGCTCTTGTAAAGACGCCGCATCTTTTAATAGCACTTCTATTAGGTCAACGGTGGGTCGAGTCATATAAATAGGCCCGCGATACCCTTCTCTGAGTAAAATAGGCAAACGGCCAGAATGATCGAGGTGTGCATGCGACAAAATAACAGCATCAATTTCACTTACGTCGATAGGCAGAGGCTCGTGATTCTTCGCTTCCTCATCCCGCCTGCCCTGGTAAAGACCGCAATCTAAAAGCAAAGTACTATGCGCAGTTTTGAGCAGGTGCATCGACCCTGTCACCCCCTCCACCGCACCTAAAAAAGTGAGTGTTGCCATATCAGGCTCCTTTCATTATGTTAGGAATGTTTGACTATCGGTTTGACTTACATTTGCTGTTGTTATGCTGTCCTCTACCTGTTGAACTCGGCTGAACACTTTGACCCACATTTGGGCAATCTGTAAAAGGTATTCCATACACTCTGTTGCATCAGTCATTTGTGCGACCGCAATGTCACCTTGTGTCGCCCCAAGTACTAATGCTGATTTGAGTTTATGATGCTCTTTTTCTAATAGGCCAAACTGCAAATTTAACGCTTCGCTATTATCAAATTGTCTCCAGCGCACCATTTTCATAAACTCGGTTGTGACTGATAAATGATTCAGTAATTGCCCTTCTAATTCTGGTCTACTGAGTTTCTCTCGTCGGCTGCTCAACATTAATATTGCTGAGGACTTTTGCGCTATCGAATAAACATAGTGCTCAACCCGCATAAGAAGCGATAATGCTTTAGTGGTTTCTTCACTGAGTGCGGCTCGCTCAACTTCTACGATAAACTGCGACACGTGTTGGCAAAGGGTTTCTACAACGTTAATTTCATTTTCGACAACATTTGTCTCGTTACTTCGCTGAGAAAGTAATTTGGGGTAGGTATTGAGAAAGCGATCCGCAATTGACAACAGTTCAAGAATGAGCGCGTTTACTGCCAAATCTGGAGTCTGCGCTATATTTTTATCTAGATACTTTGGTTTAGACGCCTCTTCCTCGAACGATACAAAACGTCTCTCAAGAAAGCTCGCTAGCTTGTCGTTCATGGGAAAAATAAGTGCAACGCCCAATACATTAAATAAGGTATGAAAAATGGCTAGCGTGATGCCAGGGTTGGCGTCTATGTCTGCAATCGCCGTTATCCAATGGATTAGCCCAAACAACAGAGGTAAAATAAGCGCAGCCACAACGGCTGTCACTACGTTAAACACAACTTGTGCAGCGGCAACGCGCTTCGCGCTAGAGGTAGCGCCAATTGACGCGAACATAGCCGTAGAGGTTGTGCCTATATTTGCACCAATAACCATTGCGCCGGCGGCATAAATACCCACCATGCCTGAGGTTGCCGCAGTAATAGTAAGCGCGATAGATGCACTAGATGACTGGGTTAGCACTGTCATTACAAAGCCAATCACTAGGTACATAAGAAAACCTTCAACGCCTTCAGCTTTAAACTGACTAAGATCAAAGGTACTTACTATTCCTTCAAAGGCTGTTTTTAAACTGTCTATCCCTACAAAGAAAAGACCAAAGCCGGCGATGGCGATACCGACTGACGCTAAACGGCTATTGGGCTTTAATAATTTCAGGATCATGCCTACGCCTATCATAGGCAAAGCAACGGCCTGAATATTTAATTTAAAGCCTACCATTGCGACAAGCCAGCCTGTCATGGTGGTGCCGATGTTGGCGCCGTACACTATACCTAAGGCATGGCGCATACTCAGTAAACCGGCGTTAACAAAGCCTAAAGATGCCACAGTGACTGCACTTGAGGACTGCACCAAAGCGGTCATTGCCGCACCCGACACCACGCCTCTAAATGGCGTTTTGCTCCATTTAGCGAGCAATGTGCGCAGTGCATTGCCTGCCGCCAACTTAAGTCCGTCTGTCATCATTCCGATGGCAAGTAAGAACAGACCTAACCCACCAATTATGCTACCCAGCAGTACGACACTTTCCATCTACCAGCCTCTTTGCTTTATTCATCGCCGACCATTCGCTATTTCTGATCATTTCTTCTGAGCACTTCGCCAATAAGTAAAAGTCGCGGTTGGCGCTTCATGCCTTCATAAAAGTATAGATAAGAGTACAATGCGCGTAAGTCTCATTGTTTGTTCTTGGTCAAACAATGAAGAAATACAGCAACGCAATGCACAGCCGTTCAGGGGCTCAACTTGATGATTGAGCACTCGGCAAATGAGTAATAAACCACGGCTACGCAACAAAAGGTGATGGAAGTGACAGAACGTATCAAAACGCTAGATGAATTCGCAAAGCATGTAGATTACTCTTTGCTCGACACGCTCAGTCCAGATCCACAAGCAACCATTGACGGTAACGACCATGACCCGCGCCAAGTG
The DNA here is from genome assembly GCF_057552975.1 of Alteromonas sp. 5NW40-0090. Lineage (NCBI taxonomy): Bacteria > Pseudomonadati > Pseudomonadota > Gammaproteobacteria > Alteromonadales > Alteromonadaceae > Alteromonas > Alteromonas sp. 5NW40-0090. The sequence continues at coordinate 90,630 of NZ_BAAJLT010000007.1, read as the reverse complement.
TTCTCTGGTCACTATGTGCCGGTTACTCCGACCCCATTAACTGCACCGACATACATTGCGCACAGCAAAACTCTGTTTGCCGAATTAGGCTTAGACGACAGCTTGGCTACATCAAAAGATTTCACCCAGCTTTTTTCAGGTGATATGTCGGGAGTACCCGCCCCAATGAAACCTTACGGCTGGGCAACTGGCTACGCACTTTCCATTTATGGGACGGAATACACACAGCAGTGCCCGTTTAGAACGGGGAACGGCTACGGTGACGGACGAGCAATCTCTATTGTTGAAGCAGTATTAAACGGCAAGCGTTGGGAAATGCAGTTAAAAGGCGCGGGTCGCACGCCTTACTGCCGTGGCGCCGATGGGCGCGCCGTATTGCGCTCTAGCGTGCGCGAATTTTTAGTGCAAGAACACATGCATGCCCTTGGCATTCCTACCTCACGTTCACTGAGTTTGTTTATGTCGGAATCAGACACGGTAGACAGGCCGTGGTATCGCGAAGGCTCTCATTCTTATGAGCCTGAAGTGATGGTCGAAAATATCACGGCAATCTCCACACGCGTTGCCCCTTCCTTTTTGCGCGTTGGGCAAATTGAGCTTTTTGCTAGGCGTGCTCGCTGCAACGAACACAGCGAAGCGCTAAACGAACTAAAAGCCATTGTTAAGCACCTTATTGAGCGAGAGTACTCAAGTGAAATTGACACAACCACGCCGTTTGACGAGCAAGTGGTAACGCTGGCTGCACTATTTCGAGACCGGCTAACGCGTCTTGTTTCTGGTTGGGTTCGCGTCGGTTATTGCCAGGGCAATTTTAATAGCGATAACTGCGCCGCAGGAGGCTTTACGCTGGATTATGGGCCATTCGGCTTTTGTGAATTTTTTGAAGCAGACTACCAACCTTGGACAGGCGGCGGTCGTCACTTCTCGTTTTTAAACCAGCCCATTGCTGCGCAAAAGAACTTTGATATGTTCTGCCGCTCACTGATGCCGCTAATTGACGGCAACAGTGAACAGCTCTCTAAGCTTGACGAGATCAACGACGGTTTTTCTGGCGTTATGGAGCGCGCCATGGAGAGTATGTGGGCAACAAAGCTTGGCCTTGCGAGCTACGACCACGACTTGCTTATCAAGCTACTGCAATTAATGCTGCGCACAGGCGTGGACTACAATCTGTTTTTCCGAGAGCTATCGTCAATACCTGACGATATGGCAAGCTTGACGAGAAGCTTTTATTACCCGCCTAAAGCAGAGGTCATGACAGAATGGGAAGCATGGCTACAAACGTGGCGTGAGCGAATTGAAAAAGACGCCGAAGCACAAGGTAATGTAGCAAACGCTATTGCTGCTACTGCAGAGAATATGCGTAAAGCAAACCCTAAATTCACATGGCGCGAATGGCTTATTGTGCCTGCCTATAAAGCCGCAGAAAAAGGTAACTTTACGCCAATTCACGAACTTCAGAAGATACTTACTGCGCCTTATGATGAGCAATCAAAAGAGGTAGAGAATAAGTACTACCAGCTGCGCCCACTTGAATTTTTCAGTGCTGGCGGAGTCGCGCACTACAGCTGCTCTTCGTAACAAAGAGCAGCTTTATTTTAGTCTACTTACAAAGAGTCGATAGATTCACTAGGCTCAGTAAACCACACTGGGCCCTCGTCGGTCATATAAAAGTGATCTTCTAATCGAATACCAAACTCGTTCGGCACTACGATCATAGGTTCGTTACTGAAACACATGCCAGGTGCTAGCGGGTGAGGATTGTCTTTCACCAAATACGGCCATTCGTGAATATCCATACCAATGCCGTGCCCGGTTCGATGGGGCAAACCTGGTAAGTTATAGTCTGGCCCTAAGCCATCTTTAGCTAAGCTGTCTCGCGCGGCTTTATCCACATCGCCACAGGGAACACCAACTTTTGCAGCGTTAAATGCGGCAAGCTGCGCGCGCTTTTCGCTTTCCCATAATGCCCGTTGCTTATCGGTTGGCTCACCAAAACAATAGGTTCTCGTGATATCAGAGAGGTAGCCATGCACCTTACAGCCAGTATCAATCAATACTAAGTCGTTCTTCTTTAGTACTTGAGGGTCTTTAACGCCGTGGGGAAACGAGGTGGCTTTTCCAAAAAGTACAATGCAAAAATAGTTACCAGCGGCCCCCACTTTCTTATGTGCATCGTTAATAAATGCTTCAACTTCAATAGTAGTAATGCCTTCATAAAGCATACTGGCAGTCGCTTTATGCACAGCTAGGGTCATGTCCATAGCACGTTGAATAAGCGCTAGTTCACTTTCAGATTTGTGCATGCGACAGTGTGCTGTTACCTCAGCACCATTGATAATTTGCCAAGATTGGCCAAGCATCTTATTCAAACCATCTACGATAAAAAACTGGGTCGACTCATCCACACCCAGTTTATCGCCTCCAGCGGTATTTAGTTTATCTAGCATGGCTATGACAAGCGCATATGGGCTCTCGTGCTCTTGCCAGCCAATTATGTCGCCTTCCACTAATTTACGTTCGTTTAAAGAGTCGATTTCAAAGGTAGGAGCTAGATATACAAGGTCACCTTTTGCAGGCAAAAGCGCACCGACTAAACGCTCACTGGCGTACCACTGCATGCCTGTAAAATACGCTAAGTTAGTACCAGCGTTTAAATAAAGCGCACCAATGCCATTTTCCTGCATATAATGCTGCGCCATGGCAATTCGGGCCTTGTATTCAGAAAGTTCTATGGGGCGCAGATCGCCTGTCATGTTGACGAGGCTATTTAAAGCCTGCTGTGGTGTCTTTGTGCCTATTATTTTGCCCATTTTTTTGTCCCTACGCTGGCGCAAGGCTGATTATCTATTGATAATGGCCATCAACCCGCCTTAACTATGAATTTATCAGAACGGGCACACTGTACAATAATGGGCAGGAAAGTCGAGATAAGTGAGGGTAGCGATGCCTGTTAAATGGCGTAACTAATGCTGAACACTCGCTTACTACAACTCAATTTTACAGAGCACTTTTCCACGCAGCTTCTGGAAGTAAGTACAAACCTTTCTCGCTTGTTGCACCTTCATTCACAATATAGCCAATGCCTGCAGCCATGACGGCTAGGGTTACGTCGAAGGCATTAATACTGTCACCATAGCCCGCCGTTAAGTTAAACATAGAGCCGTCGGCTAGAAGATACAGTGTTTTATCGCCCAGTTTATAGGCATTTACATAAGGCATTAGCTCACTGTGAGTCGCGTTGTTTTTAAGGTAAGGCACATCAATTTCTTGGGCTACATGGCCTACGTTTAAAATAAACGTTCCGTCTTTCATGTTGTCTAGATGACTCGCATTCACCACGCCATACGCACCAGTTGCAGTGGCAACAACGTCAGCTTGACTAGCTGCTTCATTTAAATCAACCACTGGCCAGCCGTCGTATTTCGCTTGAAGCGCTCTTGCAGGGTCAAGCTCTGCAACTTGAACCTGTGCCCCGAACGCTTTAGCCGAGGCAGCAACGCCCTGCCCAACCAAACCATAACCAATAACAACTACTACTTTTTCGTGCAGGGTTAGATGAGTGGTTTGGAAGAAGGTTTGCCATGCGCTTAAGCCCACCATGTGCCTGTTGTGAAGCCCTTCTTTTACTGGTAAATCATCCCAGTTAAATATTGGATAGTTTGGCGCCATACCATTTAAACGGTTAATGCCAGAGCCCGTTGCTTCTAAGCCCGATACAATGTTCGGTACTGGTTTATTTGCTTTTAATTTTTCGTGAAGTCGAGTTGTCAGATCAGCGCCCATTTCACACAAATGGGTAGGCTGCCACGCCAGCGCTTTATCGAATGACTCAGACCAGTCAGCCTCGCTCATATCACGCCATGCATGGGCCGTTGCGCCTTTATCAACAAGGTAAGACACCACGTCATCTTGCACTGTAGTGGGGTTACACGTGGTAAGAAAAATGTCGCATCCTCGTGAAAGTAGCCCTTCAACCAAAGGCGCCATTTTCAAATCTAAATGCATGTTACAAGCAAGTTTAACGTTCGACAGATCGGGAAGTGATGCAATGGCATTACGAGTGCGCGGCATGTGAAGGCTAGCCCACGCCAACTCTGCTTGAAAGTCTTGGTACATGAAAAGGATACTCTGAGAAAATGAAAAGCAGAATCATACGTGAGAATGCTGTATTTATAAATCAGCTAGATACTTCCCTTTATTTCTCCTCTTGGTTATTTCCTCTTATTCTGAATCTTCCTCCCAAAGCACCACTTTGTTTCGACCTTTTGCTTTCGCTAGGTACAAGGCTTGGTCTGACTGTTTAATGAGAACATTAATATCCTCTTCGCCTGGCGAAGTGCCTGCCACACCTATACTTACTGTCACTCGTATGAATTTGTTGATGTCGTGGGTGAAAAGGTGTACGCGGAGATTCTCGGCAATTTGCTTGGCGTAATGCACCCGAGTATTGGGCAAAAATACCAAAAACTCTTCGCCGCCCCAGCGAAAGGTAATATCAGAGCCCCTAACTTGCCCTTTAATTTCTTCTGCTACTTTTTGCAGCACCTTGTCGCCCATGTCATGACCATACCTATCGTTAACTTTTTTAAACCAGTCGATATCAATAAGCATAACTGACATAAACTTATTACTGCGCTTTCCCAGCTCCCAAATAGGATAAACCAAGTCTTCAAAAGCTCGCCGATTATAAAGCGATGTAAGCGGATCAAGCCTTGCGTCACGCTCGGCGTTTCTGCGCGCTTGCTGTACTTGTTTGTAGTTAAATGCCAGTGAGATAGATAGCAAAGACATTTCCAACACCATACCGATTTCAATGCCTCTAAATGCCCATTTCGAGTATGGAATAAGCCCCCATGTGGCTAGACTCGACACCATCGCACCGCCGGTTCCGCATAAAATGGCTGGAAGGAAAAATTTAGCTAATGTGTCGCCATTACGGTAGGCAAAAATTCCTATCAACAACATCCAAATCGCTATTGTTGTTAAAACGGCAAGCTGCGACATCACCGCGAAAGAGCGACTTCCAATCAACACAATGATGACAGCGAGTGCGCCCAATGCGCCATAGATATACTTCCTACACCGATAGAGCTTTGGTAGATAGAGTTGGGTATTAAGAAACTCGATGGTGAATCTTACCGCACTGAACAAATACAAAAACATTAGCGCGGGCAAAAGCCACTGTTGAAGGAATATCGATTCTGACCAAAGCCACCAGAAACCATGACCGGTATATGTGAAGTTAAATAGTAAAAACGAGAGAAGGTATAAGGAATAAAGCAGGTAGCGCCGTTCTTTAAGATAGGAGTATAGAACCAAGTTGTAGACCAATAAAATAACGAGTGCGCCGTACAACGCGCCATAAAAATACGCATTTTCCGTTGTCTTGTTTTTGGCAACTACTGGGGGCCCTACATATATGGGGATCGTCATAGGATCTTCAGAGGAAAATCGAAAAACCACCAGCGTTTCAGGTTGGGTAAATCGATAGAATACGGAAGGCATTCTTGCGTCTTCAAAGCGAGCACTATGCACCTGATTATCACCGAGTTTTACATGACGCTTTCTTTGACCGTTTTCGAAAAAATAGAGGTCGATATCGTCTAGCCACGCATTATCTATTTCTATTTTCAGAGGAAGAAAAGGTACGTTTATTGGGCTATTTTTAGCAATACGAGTAACAAGAACACCATATGTATCTAATTCAACAGCCAACACACCCCAAACCGTGTTACCAGTGAACCCATAACTAACGCGCCCATTAGTATTTTTTATAAGTGTATTCTGCTGATATTTAGTCAGGATGTCTTCAGCAGTAAGCTGACTACCTTCCTCGTAATACATCCACAGCTTGTCGTTAACTAACTGCATTTTATCTAAAGACGCAGTACTTTTAGCGTAAGCGTGAGAGAGCCCGCCCCACAAGCAATGAACTATTACAAAACCAATAAATAAAAGAAGTGCTTTCATACATCAATTCTTTTGAATAGGGGCTTTTAAACACAGGGCTAGCTCTTGTATCGGCAACCCTTTCTTATATAAATATTAAGTTACGCTTATCAAAACCGTTTGTGAATAGGTTAAATTCATCAATATTCTACAAATGCGTTTTTATGTTGTTTCGTTTCCACATGTAAAGGTTTACGTATCGTTTATGCTTAGTTTTATTACCAGCACGCTGATTCCTGTTTTGATACTTCTGTTAATGGGATGGCTATTTTTTCGCATTAAATGGCTCAATGAAGGGTTTATAGAAGCTGGATCTAAACTGGTATTTAACGTTGCGCTCCCTGCGCTGTTATTTTTATCGATAGCGCGAGCAGACTTTTCTAAAGCCGCCAACCTATCGCTGATAGGCGTTGGGGTTATGGGCACGCTCATTGTTTTTGCAGCTCTGATGATTACCTCTCATCTGACCGTACATCCTTACAAAGCCAGAGGTGTGGTTGTACAAGGCGGTTTCAGAGCCAATATGGGCATTATTGGCTTAGCTTATTGTGCCAATACCTATGGGCAAGAAGGGCTTGCTGTAGCCTCGGTCTATATGGGGTGTATTACTATATTGTTTAACGTATTGTCTGTCTTTGTTCTTAATTTCTATCAAGGCACGTCGCGTTCTTTATTGGGTCAAGTTACTGGCATGGCGAAAAACCCGCTAATTCTTTCTATCGCGGCAGCGCTCCCCTTCTCTTACTTCGAATGGCAATTGCCCACCACCTTGATAAAAACCGGTGAATACTTTGCGCAGCTAACACTGCCACTTGCACTTATTTGTACCGGTGCTTCCCTACAGTTCCGCTCATTTTCCAGTGACTGGTTTAACATTGTGCTTAGCACAACCAGTAAGTGCGTGGTTTATCCCACCATATTAGTCGCGTTTGCCTATGCTTTTGGATTTAGAGGTATGGAGCTGGGCATTGTTCTTCTTCTCGCCATTTCACCTACTGCTGCAGCAAGCTATGTCATGGTCAGAAACTTAGGCGGTGATTATCGTTTGGCGGCAAGTATCATCGCAGTGAGCACATTGGCATCTCTGCCTATTACCGCCCTCGCCTTTGGAATATTAAGTAAACTACAGCTGGTGTGATGAAGATACATCTTTGTTAAGCGCATTTTAAGTTTATAAACAGTGAAGAGTGAGGCTATTGATGTGTTGTTAGACGTTATTGGAAACGAAAAGCGCCGGGTAACTCGACGTTAACCCGGCGAAAAAGGCGTAACAGACGTCGCCCTAATCTGCTTCGATCTCACCCTCTTCAATGGCCACAACGCGACGTGCTTCAACGTAGGTTTTAATAGCCCAAAGTGTCTCTTGGTCTAAGATAGGATCGGTTTGACCTTCAGGAATACCGCCAAGTGCAGGCATGCCTTTCGCCGAGCCAAAACGCAAGCGCTCAACGAACCATTCGTCGTCTTCAAAACTTTCTGGGTCGAGTTCACGAAGGTCTGGGTTTATTCCGCCAGACTGCGCGTGCAAGCCGTGACAACCTGCACAGTTATTTGCATAAGCTGATTCACCAAACTTGATGACCTTCGTTTTGGTTTCTTCATCAAGGCTTCGATATGGGTTTTCAAACACCCAGCCATTTTCAGACTCATCGCCATCAGTGATTGGCGGCATAGCTGAGCTATCTGCTCCTTGAGGGATAACATTTCCATGTGCAAGCACGTGGCCAGAAAAGCCAGTTACCACGAGTGCAGCAAACAACATCGATATTTTTGTTTTCATAATTCATACATCCTCAAAAGACTATGAACTAAGTATACGTACGAGGAAATAAGGGGTAACTCTACTTTGGTTTTGAAAGGCTCCTCCTTTGGTAGGAGGCCACATTGATAGCCACTGAAGGCGCAAGCTTTACCGTTGCTGCTTTAACGTTAGTGCTAAAGTCAGAGTCGAAATAACGCCCATAAGAATGATGAAGACTTACCTTGCCAACAGGTGAATGAATAGGTGATCAAAAAAGGCCAGCGCACGTAGGCGCTGGCCATGTATTAATCACTATATACTGCTCAGCTAAGGTTAGTTTTTTGCCACCTGCTGATAGCGCTTGGGCAATTTAAACGTCCACACGGTGCCGCCTTGGTTGAAATGCTTCACGCGTTTAGCAACTTCACCGCCCCATAATGGCACTGCGCCGCCCCATCCTGATAGAACAGAGATGTACTGCTCACCATCCATTTCCCATGTCACTGGTGAGCCAACAATACCTGAGCCAGTTTGGAACTTGTAAACCATTTCGCCGGTTTTGTCGTCAAAGGCCATAAGATAACCTTCAGGGTTACCGGTCCAAACCAAACCACCACCTGTAGTTAACACACCGCCCCAAAGTGGAGAGAAGTTGTTATAGCGCCAAACGGTTTTACCTGTTTTAGGGTCAATCGCTTTAAGCACACCGATAAAGTCCTCATTCACTGATTTGATGGTGAAACCAGCACCTAGGTACGCTGCACCTTTCTTGTAAGAGGTAGGCTCGTTCCAGATATCCATTTCCCATTCGTTTGAAGGCACATAAAAGAGTTCAGTATCCTTTGAATAGGCCATTGGCATCCAGTTTTTACCACCTAAGAACGCAGGACGCGCTACGACCTGTGCGCCTTGTTTACCATCAGCTGATTGCGCTGGGCTTCCTGGGCGATTTTCTTCAATGTAGATAGGTCGACCTTTTTCATCCAGTCCCTTTGCCCAGTTTAATTTGTCAACAAACGGGAAGCCGCGGATAAAGTCACCGTTTTCGCGGTTAAGGACGTAGAAAAAGCCGTTTCTGTCGGCGGTTGCCGCCGCTTTCACTGTCTTGCCGTTTTCCTGGTAGTCAAACGAGATAAGCTCGTTTACGCCATCAAAGTCCCAGCCATCGTGTGGTGTGGTTTGGAAGTGCCACACAATTTTGCCTGTATTAGGGTCGATAGCTAAGCGCGACGACGAGAAGTAGTTATCGCCCGGACGTAGGTGAGAGTTCCACGGTGCAGGGTTACCCGTACCGAAGAATAGCAAGCCTGTATCTGAGTCGTAAGTGCCGCCTAGCCACGTTGCTGCACCACCAGTTTTCCATAAATCAGCAGGCCATGTTTTGCCTGGCGCGCCGCCTGAAATTCCATTTTCGGTTTTCTTACCGTCTTTCCATAGATACCCCATGTGCCCTTCAACGGTAGGTCTAACCCATAGCTGTTTGCCAGACTTCGCGTCGTAAGCATACACTTTACCGACGATCCCGAACTCACCACCGGAAATCCCTGTAATGACTTTTCCGTCAACAATAATAGGTGCCGCAGTAATGGCATAGCCAGCTCGGTAGTCTTCAACTTTTTTCTTCCAAACGGTTTTGCCCGTGTCTTTATCCAGTGCGACTAACTTGGCATCCAAGGTGCCAAATATGACCAGATTATCGTAAAGCGCAACGCCACGGTTTATCACGTCACAGCAAGGCATAATGCCGTCTGGCAAACGCGCTTCATATTGCCATAGCTCTTCACCAGTTCTCGCATCGATGGCCCACACACGAGAGTAAGATCCGGTTACATACATCACGCCATCTTTTATCAGAGGCTGCGATTCTTGACCCCGCTGCTTTTCACCACCTAATGAAAACGCCCATACCGGACGAACTTCTTCTACTGTATCGCGGTTAATGGCGGTTAGCGGGCTATAGCGCTGAGCTTTCAAGCCCATTCCATACGTCACTACGTCGTCAGTGGTAACGTGGTCATTTTGAATATCTTTGTCGGTGACAACAGCATGGACAGGAGTTAACGCACTTGCACAAACCAGCATAGATAGGGCAAGTTTTTTAATTGGCATATTATTATTCATAACGGTTCCTAGTTGCATGTAGGCCATAAATGGTCTGTTTCAGACTATTCGTTAGAATTAGCATAGCTAGGGGGGATGTCGATGCCTATGCAACAGCGGAGTGATTTGACTCCTCCTTTAGGAGGAGGAATGAAGGGCTATTTTCCCTTTTATTTAACACCTTTACGCTTTCACGTCTTTTTAAAGTAATGCGTGACTGATAACGGCGCTAGAGGTAAAAAGGCGGTTGGCCATAGAGTTATTGTCTAAAGTGCTTTCGTTCTGAACGCTATTGCTCAGAGTGCGCTTATTCTGAAAGCTCTTGCCCCGCAAAATAGGGCGGCATCTCATAAATGGTTTTGTATTTCTCAAATAGCCGTTGCATATCGCCCTCTACCACCATTCGCGTAATTACATCACCAATTTCATAGCCTAGCGCGCGATAATTAGTATGAACAGCAAGTCCTATATCCCACTTTTGCTTTCCAATAAGCGGAAACGCGTTGCTTGCAAGACGATATTGCTCATTATCAACAAACTGACTGAGGTAGGATATTTGCGAGCGCAATCCCATTACCGCTTCGACGGTTCCTGCTTTCATTGCGTCAAACGCTTCTGCGTTTGAGCCATAGTGCGATGTTTTTTCTCGCAATCGGCCGCCAAACGCTGACGTTAAGTAAAAGTGGGGAATGCTGTCTATTTCCGCACCAATCGTGTGATACTGAAACATGCCCATGGTTTCCACTTCGGGCAAGGTGTGCGTGTTGTGAATGATTTGCCAGCTTTCACGCTGATAGGGGGCAAACATGTGAACGAGCTCATTAACCAACAAGCCCACGTCGTCACGTTTTTGAGAAAAGCTTGGGTCGTAAGGCGCGCGCATCATTACATCGGCCTTAATGCGGTGAATTATATGGCCCTTCCATAGGTAATTTCTGAAATCGTCCTCTGTCGTTTCACCTGGTGTCATCCATATCAGCTCTAGCTCAACACCAAGGGCGCTCGCGATTTCACGGGCGATATCAATATCAATACCTGTGGGGCTGTCGTTTTCAATAAATGAAAATGGAGGATAGTCGGTGTACACCGCAATTCTAATTAAACCGCTGTCTTTAATATCGTCTAACGATCTTGCTTCCCCGAACGCAGAAAGCGCAGAACCCGTTATCAGGCAAAGTAAAATGAAAATAACTCGAAAAGGTTTAACTAACTGCACAGCTTACCCACATATTCAATCGAACTTCGTAAGCATACTAAGGGGTTAGCGTGATTTTACTAATGCTACTTTAGCGCCATAGCATTCCTCCTTTAGGAGGATGTTCTTCGGGAAAATTGCCATATACCCTTATGTCAGACAAACAGATATCAGCAAAAGCATGCAGCTGGGCTCGGGGTGGTATATGGCAAAGGGTGTAATAAGTACGGTTGAAAGACGATTAACCGGCAAGCGCTATCAAAAGTGTGTAGCGTCACTTTTTTGCTGCGTTCTGTTGCCGTTTTTAAACAGCGCGCTCGCATTTAATGAAGCGCAATCTTCACAGGCTCAACAAGCTGCACCACAGGCCTCTTTTGCCACTATTGTGGTCATTTACATAAAAGTTGCGGGCACATCTCCACCAGGCACACCAGACTATTTAAAGTCCCCCAGCAATGAGGGGATAGCTGGCGCAAGTGTGGCGATAAAGGATGCCAATATCACGGGAAAATTTCTTGGTTATCAGTTTGAGTTAACTGAAATCCGTGTGCCTTCTATCGGCGAACTGCAAGCTTCTTTAGCTAAAACACGCCAGCACTCTGCTTCAGGTGCTAACGCAAATCACAAAGAAATAAGCAGCAATCAGCAAGGCAACATTGCACCTGTTGTACTACTGGACATGCAAAGCAGTGATAAGGTAAAGGCTGCCTCAATTGAGCAGTTGATTGCCACTATTCAAAGCACGCTTCCTAATGCCGTATTTTTTAACGTAGCTAATAGCGATGATTTGCTGAGACAAAATTCATGTCGCCTGCCCTTGTTTCATACAATCCCCAGTTATCAGATGAAAGCCGACGCGCTAGCCCAGTGGTTTCGCACTAAGCGTATTGACGAGATATTTGCAGTTTACGGAAAAACCGCTGACGATGCTGCATACCTAGCCGCGTTTAAACGCAGCGCTAAAAAATTTAAGCTTTCACTTGTTGAAACTAAACAGTGGCAGGACAGTTTTGATTTACGCAGGGCTGCCTTTGCTGAAATTCCTCAATTTACGCGAACAACAGAAACCTATCAGGCTGTTTTTACCGCCGATAGCGCGGCGCAATTCGCGTATAGCCTACCCTTTAACACGTATTATCCCGTACCTGTGGTAGGTGCTGCCGGCCTGAAAGCGCTAGGTTGGCATTTTACCCACGAACAATGGGGCGCCCGTCAGCTTCAAAGCCGTTTTAACGACGGGTTTAACAGACACATGAATGAAGTCGACTTCGCCGCGTATCTTGCGGTAACTGCGGTGGCAAATACTGCGCAGCAAGGAAGCGATTTAACGCAGCAGGGAATACTTAAAACCTTGCTTAGCGACGACTACACGCTGGGTGCTTATAAAGGTCGCCCCCTTTCTATTCGCCCCTACAGCCACCAATTTCGTCAGCCTATTGCGCTGGCCCACGAAGACGCACTGGTGACTCATGCGCCCTTAGAAGGCTTTCTGCACCAAACCAACGAACTGGACACAATAGGCGCCACACACACTACCTGTAAGGACAAGTTATGAGCTATCGCTTTGCACTCTTGCTGGGCAGTTTAATGGCAAGCTTTGCCTTTGCACTTCCCCAAGCCTTTGCACTTCCTCAAGCGTATGTCACTAACGAAAAAGACAACACGCTATCTGTCATTGATATGACGACATTTGATGTGGTTGAAACTATCGAGGTTGGAGAGCGCCCCCGAGGATTTATTTTAAGTGCAGACCAGTCCCACGCGTATATCTGTGCCTCTGATGCTGATCGCATTCAAATTATGGATTTGTCTACCCATTCCATAGTGGGCGATCTTCCCTCAGGTGCAGATCCTGAAACCATAGCATTACATCCTAACGGCACCACTATTTACACAGCTAATGAAGACGATGCCCTTCTTACCGTTATCGACATTCCAACGGCTCAGGTCATTTCTCAGATAGATGTGGGCGTAGAGCCTGAGGGGCTGGCAGTGAGTCACGACGGCAGCATGATGGTCGTCACATCAGAAACCACTAACATGGTGCACTGGATAGATACCCAAACGCACGAAAATATTGCGAACAGCTTGGTTGATGCAAGACCCAGAGATGCTCACTTTACCAAAGATGACAAGTACCTTTGGGTAAGCTCGGAAATAGGTGGCACCGTCAGTATTTTCGATACTGCTACTAAGCAAAAAGTGAAGACCCTTTCCTTTGCCATTAAAGGCGTTTATCGCGACAAGGTTCAGCCAGTGGGTATTGTGCTTATGAAAGATAAGCCCTACGCCTTCGTGGCGCTTGGCCCAGCGAATCGCATAGCGGTCATCAATACCGATACCTTCGAAGTGGAAGACTACATTTTGGTTGGGCGACGAGTGTGGCAGTTAGCGTTTAATCAAGATCAGTCTTTATTACTGACCACTAACGGTGTAAGCGGTGATGTTTCTGTCATCAATACCCGTACGTTAAACGTAGAGCATACGGTAAAAGTGGGGCGTTACCCTTGGGGCGTGGCGGTTAAATGGAAATAGCGGTTCAAGCGGTTTCACATCAGTACGGCGGCCACCACGCGCTGGACAATATAAGCCTTTGCCTAAAACCAGGCTTAACCATGCTGCTTGGGCCAAATGGCGCAGGCAAAAGTACCTTATTTGCGCTTATTACGGGCCTTCAAAAACTCACGCAAGGCAGTATTACCTTTGATGGTGCTACCCTGTCTCAATCTCGCACAAGTATTATGGCGAAAATGGGCGTGGTATTTCAGCAAAGTACCTTAGATATCGACTTATCAGTAAAACAAAATTTGTCCTACTTTGCTTCGCTGCACGGCATAAGTACCGCTAGCGCGCTATCTCATATTCAAGGCCTGCTCGACGAACTCGACCTTACGAGTAAGCTCAACACAAAAATTAGAAACTTAAATGGCGGGCACAGACGTCGGGTCGAGTTAGCTCGCTGCCTTATTCACAAGCCATCCTTGCTGCTACTAGACGAGCCTACCGTTGGCTTAGACATAGGATCCCGTCATCTTATTTTGCGGGTAGTACAAGCACTCGCACATTCCCAAAACGTAAGCGTACTGTGGGCCACGCATTTATTTGAAGAAGTGAAGCCCAACAACAACTTGATAGTCTTATCAAAAGGACGAGTGTTAGCTCACGACCAATGTGAAGCCTTGTTAGCCAAGTATCATCAACAGGATATTGAGCACCTTTGGCAGCATTTGATGCAGGAAGGTTCCTGATGTATTGGCGCTGTTTTGTGGGCGTACTTACCCGAGAGATGCTGAAGTTCTGGCAGCAACGTACACGCCTGTTAAGTGCATTGGTGCGCCCGCTGCTTTGGCTATTTGTTTTTGCCGCAGGGTTTCGTTCGGCGCTGGGTCTTTCAATGACCGAGCCGTACGAGAGTTATATTTTGTACGAAGAGTACATTGTACCCGGGCTTGCCGCCATGATTGTGCTTTTTAATAGTATGCAAAGTTCATTGTCCATGGTGTACGACAGGGAAATGGGCAGCATGAAAGTACTGCTGTTAAGCCCGGTTCCCCGCCCTTTTCTGCTAGGCAGCAAGCTTATTGCCAACACCTTGGTAAGCGCTATTCAGGTATACATCTTCTTTGCCTTTGCGCTTTTACTAGATGTACGCCTATCTGCGTTGGGATACGTTTATGCGTTGCCTGTTATTGCACTACTGTCATTGTTTTTAGGTTCGTTAGGATTGTTACTGGCAAACTATATTAAGCAGCTAGAGAACTTTGCCGGGGTCATGAACTTTGTCATTTTCCCATTGTTCTTCCTATCAAGCGCCCTATACCCGCTTTGGAAAATGCGTGAGGCCAGCGAATGGCTGTATCAGATTTGCGCCTTTAACCCCTTTAGTAGCGGCGTAGAATTACTGCGATTTGCGCTCTATGAAAAACTCGAACACAACGCGCTTGCTGTTGTACTTTGCCTTACGGCTATCACTTTTATTTTCGCTGTGAGAAGCTTTCGTCCCAAAGCCTCAAAAGGGCGCTTCTCGTGATAAAAGCAAACCTAATCTGGGCTGACGAAAACAATAAAGTTAAAACGTTAAACGACAGTGACTGCTTACTTATTTTAACTACACCCACGTTGTTGGCGAGCCAACTCTTTCACTTTTCAACACCCGCTAAGACATATATTGAGCAGGTTTTTGACGATGAAGGTTTTGCAGGAAATAAAGGCGAATGTGTATTCGTACAAGGCCTTAAGGCGTTTAAAACAAGTGACATCCCAGACAATGAAAACAGCGGACAAAACGAAATTGGCCAACAATTAGCTGAAGTAAAACGGGTGCTGTTTTATGGTGTCGATTTTGCGCTTTTTGAAGCGTCAGATGCACCCAACGTCTCTAGCCGTGCCTCGACTTTATCTAAAACTAATGACCCCTCCATGGTTAACCGCTCAAGCTACGCTAGCGATTCAAACTCCGCGTTTAATTCGAAAAGCACCAGTGACTTGAAGCAAACTAACGCGCCAGCATTTCGCTACCTAGAACAGCAGTTCGATGCATTGTTTAAAAAGCTTAAAAGCGTGTCGGTAACCTTGGAAAAGCTGTCGTTAATGGCGCTTTCTACCACTGAAGCATCAAGCAGTGACCCTGTTAACACCATTGCTAGCCACTCACAGTTTCTGAGTGCGCTACTTAGAAGCTATTTCAAGCACGGCTATGACTTTAAAGGCTATAAGACGAATAATCGTTCGGTTTCTAGCAGTCGAGCCCACAATGGCATCAACGACGCAAACAATGCATTAAATGATGAAGCAATTAATCAAGCACTTGATATTAGGGGCTCGCTGTCTCTTGCATTAGATGCCAACCATTTTAATACCGCGCAAAGGCATCTCGTTTCACACACTATAAGCTATGAAACGGCCCTTAATGCCGCGATGATCTGGGCTAAAGATCTCGCCCACATGCCAGCCAACTTATGTACGCCAGATTATCTGGCCGAACAAGCTCAGCATCTGGCGCAAACCTTTAATACGGTGTCTTGCGATATCCTCAATGAAAGTAAGCTGAAGCAGCTAGGAATGAACGGTTATTTGGCAGTAAATGCAGGTTCACAGTTCGCTGCCACCATGCCTATTCTTCGCTACTCAGCCAAAGGTTTAGAGAATTTACCGCCGGTAGTGTTAATTGGCAAAGGTGTAACGTTTGACAGCGGCGGCATAACGTTAAAACGCAGCCCTGATATGCGCCATATGATTTACGACATGGCAGGCGCCGGCTGCGTAATGGGCGTTATTCAGGCTGTTGCCACGCTGGGGTTAAATATAAATATTATTGGTATTGTGGCGAGCGCCGATAATGCGATTGATGGCAAAGCCTATCGCCCGGGTGACATCATTACTATGCACTCAGGAAAAACCGTGGAAGTCATGAGTACCGATGCAGAGGGGCGTATGCTTATGGCCGATGTAATCAGCTACGCGAAACAGTTTTCCCCTTCGGTTATTATTGATGTTGCAACCCTAACCGGCGCGGCTATTAGCGCACTGGGGCACAAAGCCACTGCGCTTTTTAGCAACGCTCCAGCGCTTGAAAGTGCGTTAGTTGAAGCGGGTGAACAGGCTAACGACAGGTGCTGGCCTTTCCCACTGTGGCCAGAATATCAAGACGCCATCACCTCTCAACACGCGGATATGATGAATACGGGCATAAACTCTCCCGGTGCTATTTCGGCAGGCTGCTTTCTCTCTCGTTTTGCTGACGGCACGCCGTGGGCTCACCTCGATGTGGCAGGAACCGCTTTTACCTACACCAAATCGTTATCGGCGACCGGCCGCCCTATCCCTTTGCTGTTATCTTACTTAAGCAGCTGCGCTATCAAAAATAATCAATAAATCATCAAAATTCATGACAGTTCTCCTCCGTTAGGAGGATATCTGTTAACACATATTCAACATATACTCAGTCATGCGTTTAATCATAAAGAAGAGGAACAACTATGTGGACTAAACCCCAATACACAGAAATGCGCCTTGGTTTTGAAGTAACTCTTTACATCAATAACCGCTAGGCAACGCCCTCTGGGATGATGAACAAAAAGGCTGCCGATGCAGCCTTTTTTTACTTGTAGTATGGAGTTGTTATGCACGTATTGATTCTTGGTGCTGCCGCCGGGGGTGGATTTCCGCAATGGAACTGTCACTGCCCCAATTGTAAGGGTTTACGCGAAGGTAAAATAAAGGCGAAAGGTAGAACACAGTCGAGCATTGCTGTCAGTAGTGATGGTAAAAATTGGGTTCTCATTAATGCCTCCCCCGATTTACGGGAGCAGATAAATAGCCACCCGCAGCTGTGGCCCGACGCCCATGTTTCTCGCGGCACACGCATAAGCTCAATTGTGCTTACCGACAGTCAAATAGACCATACTACAGGCCTGCTAACATTGCGCGAAGGCTTACCCCTTCCCGTTTATTGTACCGATGTTGTGGCCGAAGACCTAACCACCAGCTTCCCGCTTTTTACCGTATTAAAACACTGGCACGGCGGACTACAGCAGCATTCAATTAATACCGATTATCATCAACGCTTTGTGCCAAAGGGGGCAGAAGGCCTGACTTTCCAACCCGTGGTACTAGAGTCTAATGCGCCCCCTTATTCGACATATCGCGACAACATTGTGCCGGGCAACAATATCGGCCTGAAGATAACTGACGACACCACGGGCAACGTGCTTTTTTACGCGCCGGGATGTATGCAGGCAAACGACACAGTAAAACAGGTGATGCGCGAATCTCACTGCGTGCTTTTTGACGGTACGCTGTGGGCCAATGAAGAAATGATAGATCACGGCTTTAGCAACAAGCTGGGCACTGATATGGGACACATGCCGGTTAATGGAAAGGGCGGAGCCATTGCGCTGCTAAATGAATTTAACGTTGAGCGTAAAGTGCTTATTCATATCAACAACACAAATCGCGTGCTTGACGAAGACTCCAGTGCTTATCACAGCCTGTGTGAACAAGGTATTGAATTGGCTTACGACGGCATGGAAATTGAGGTGTAGTAATGACAGAACACGCATGGTCTAGACAAGAATTCGAACAAAAACTGAGAGAAAAAGGCGCTTACTATCATATTCATCACCCCTTTCATAAACGCATGAATGAAGGACACTGCAGCGTTGATGAGATTCAGGGCTGGGTGGCCAACCGACTGTATTATCAAATGGCGATACCGGTTAAAGACGCGGCAATTTTAGCGAATTGCGAAGATCAATCGGTACGCAGAACTTGGATCCAACGAATAATCGATCACGATGGACGGGAAGGTGAAGACGGACTTGGCGGCATAGAAGCCTGGTTGCGGTTGGGCGAAGCGGTAGGCTTGAACCGCAGTGAATTACTTGATGAAACCCACCTGTTACCAGCGGTTAAGTTTGCAGTAAATGCCTATGTGAATTTTGCCCGCCGAGCTTCGTGGGAAGAGGCGGCCTGCTCATCGTTAACTGAAATGTTTGCCCCTGAAATACATCAAAGCCGATTAGATACCTGGCCTGGGCACTATTCATGGATTGATAGTGAAGGCTTTACCTACTTTCAAATGCGGTTAAGTCAGGCGCGCCGTGATGTAGAGCATGGCCTGCAGATTACCCTTGACCACTTTGTTACCCGACAACAGCAAGAACATGCGCTCAATATACTGCAATTCAAAATTGATATTTTGTGGAGCATTGCTGATGCCATTTGCT
Source organism: Alteromonas sp. 5NW40-0090 (assembly GCF_057552975.1). NCBI lineage: Bacteria > Pseudomonadati > Pseudomonadota > Gammaproteobacteria > Alteromonadales > Alteromonadaceae > Alteromonas > Alteromonas sp. 5NW40-0090. The sequence continues at coordinate 71,915 of NZ_BAAJLT010000007.1, read as the reverse complement.
TTGCCTATGAATATAAGAGAAAGCCGTTTGATGGTATTGCCGACCAGCGGGTGTGCCATAAAGGGAGGTTTTAATGATGTCGAATTTACAATCGCAAACCGAACACCACTTAGATGCTGATAGCGTCGGTGCTGAAAACGTGGAAGATAACATTGAAAATAGCAGCAGTCACAACAACGAGGGCGGCCGCACAAGAGACAAAACAGCTTCTTTAAATCCGCTTTTTCGCATGCAGTACGAGAAAGCTCAGGGTTGTTATGTTTTGTTATTCCCCGAAGGAATGATCAAACTGAATCCTTCTGCGGCAGAAATTCTTAAGCGCGTGGATGGCAGCAATACGGAAAATGCCATTTGTGCTGAGCTTCGCCAGGCGTTCCCTGATGCACCTGAAGATTTAGAAGAAGATGTTCATGCATTTCTGGTTCATGCCAAGCAAAAGAAGTGGATCCGCTATGACGAATAATACAGACGTTGATTTACAAACCGACGTACCAAATACCATAACGCCTCCGCTGTGGCTCCTAGCCGAAATTACCTATCAGTGCCCATTACATTGCCCATATTGCTCTAACCCAGTAAACATGGAAGAAACATTTAATGAGCTCTCTACTGAGCACTGGGAGCGTGTGCTGCGTGAAGCGCGGGAAATGGGCGCCGTGCAATTGGGCTTTTCTGGCGGAGAGCCATTGCTTCGAAAAGACTTAGAGCACTTAGTCGCTTATGCGCGGGCTTTGGGTTTTTACACCAACTTGATCACCTCTGGCATTGGCATGACAGAAAAACGTATTGCCAAACTCAAAGAAGCCGGCCTTGACCACATTCAGCTGAGCTTTCAGGCAGCCAATGCTGAAGTAAACGACTTAATAGGCAACAAGCGTCACTCATTTGAACAAAAACTTAAAATTGCGAAGCTGGTAAAACAATACGACTACCCTATGGTGCTTAACTTCTGTATTACCGCGCAGAACATTCACGAAATAGAAGACGTGATGGCGCTCAGCGAGCAGCTTAACGCTGATTTTGTCGAGCTAGCTACCGTGCAGTATTACGGCTGGGCCTATGAAAACAGAGATCATTTGCTGCCTACGTCACAGCAGCTACAGGAAGCCGAGGCCGCAGTGAACCGCTACCGCGCGCAGCAAAACGGTAAAGGCCCAACCTTCATATTTGTGTCGCCCGACTACTACGAATCTCGCCCTAAGGCGTGCATGAATGGCTGGGGCACAACGTTTTTAACCGTAACGCCAGATGGCAGTGCCCTTCCGTGTCACAGCGCAAAGATATTGCCCCTTCGTTTTCCTAATGTGAAAGAACGCTCGTTGCACGATATTTGGCACCAAGACTTTAGCTTTAATCATTTCCGTGGCGATAGTTGGATGCCTTCGCCCTGTAGGGACTGCGATGAAAAAGACAAAGACTTTGGCGGCTGCCGGTGTCAGGCCTACCTGCTAACAGGTGATATGTATAAGACGGATCCGGTTTGCAGTAAGTCGCCCGATCACCATTTGATGAAAGGCATTACCGATAAAGCAGGTACTGCACCGTCGAAGGCACTACAGTATCGGAAGGTGGAAAAGCCGATTCCCGTCTTAGAAGTAAGTGCTACGAAGTAAGCGCTACGAGACAAGTACTGCGAGACAAATACTACGAAATCAGTGCGCTGCAATAAGTACTAAACAAAAAAAGATACCGTTAACCCGTAATGATAAAAGTGTATGTTTGGATTTCATTTCATTGATGCCGGCTTTGGGTCAAAAGTGCATAGCGTTGTTTTTGCGCTCAAAACCCCTGCTGCGGGCCACACTGGCTTGTCCCATTTAGCTGAGCACATGAGCTTTCGACGCTCTCGCCAATACCCTGCTGCCCACGAGCTTTTTACGGCCAATACGCTTCTGCCTGTCACTATAAACGCTACTACACTCGCCGAATACACCTTCTTTTTCGCCTCGTCTGAAAAAGCGAATGTACTGCTTGATGCAATAAATTACCTGTACTATGGCCTGCTTAACCGGGATTACGGTACCGATGAGGTTACCTTAGAACGTGACGGGGTTATTTTTAACGAGCTCGCCATGCTAGAGGCAAACAGCGACTATGCATTAAACGCCGCTATTCGATTAGCCGATACCGATAAAAATGCCTATCAACACGCGGGTGGTTTTACACAAACCATAGGCAGCAACAGCATTGAAGCGCTTCAAGACTACAAACGCCAGTGGTATCAGCCAAGCAATATCACCACGCTGGTTTACAGTAAATCAGCCCAATTTTTTGAACAGTGCAAAGAGGCTGTTACAGCCCTGAGCGAAGAAATAGCCCTGAGCTCGATGAAAGCCCTGAGCGCTGAAACAGCCTTGAGCGCGGAAACAGCCCTGAGCGAAAAAGCGGCTTTGAGCAAAGAATCCTCCCTGAACAGAAACGCCCCTCTGAGTCAGCACGCATCTCAACGCGAACACTCACATTTAGACAAAGAAGCCTCTTTTGATACACAAACAACAAAAGGCGAAAACGAAACGATAAGGCATGTATTAACCTGGTGGTTTCCTCAGTGCTTTCTAAAAGGTTTACAACAGCAAGAAGCAACACTTTGCACCGCAGCTGGCCTTGAAAACACCTTATTTATCGACCCCGAAATTAATCATCAAGGCAATTTTGCAATTCGCCTCGTCACAAAGGAAGCGACGAAGGACGAAGCAAGCGAGTTTTCGATAGAAGCACTTCCAGAGCTTTCACAAAAACTGACACACAAGCTCGTGAGCGATGAGAATGATAAAAGGCTGCGACAACTAAAACATGTGGTATCCGCGTGTCTTGCCTCATTTGCTATTACGCCTTCAAAGCCGATGCCAGACACTGATAAACACGCAGAAGGTGTGGGGGCGGCTATTCGCTATTTTGCGCAACTAACAGATGCGTTGGGTTCGAACAAGTGTGCCGCCAAAGATAGTGCCACCAAACGCGCTTATTTGGCGTGTGCTAGTAAGGTATCGCACTCCTACCTGAGGGCTCTACCTTCACCAGAAAAGTCAGTCGCTCTCGAGCGGATCAGAAAGGCACGTAAAGGCTTTTCCGCACAGGCCAGCACATCCAATAGCGAACAGTCACTTTTCATATCCCGTCTTACCTCTAAATACCGACATTTTATTGCGTTAGAGCACTTGCCTACACTTCCACGTTTATTGCGGCCTCTCGCCAACAGTACCACCAATTTAAAACGCTTTAACGCTGAAAAAGTTGCTTCACACTTAACACAGTCTGCCATCCCATCGCCCTCAATAACGCTAGAGTCAGCTTTTCCAAATTCAGCTTCTGGTTATTTGGCCTCACACTGGGTGTATCGCATTGCGTTCTATCAACAGTCAAGACTGCAAGCGGTATTGGCAAACCACCTTTTTTGGCAACCAAGAACCTCGGGAGAATGCTACGCACTAGGCGCTGCAACCTATGAAAATAATCTTTTTCTGTTCGGCGCCAGCGATACAAATATCGAAGAGCGTGAAAACTGGTGCCATAAGATTTTATCAATTGTCTTCTAGGGAATTCGGGAAAAAACACTGCTACCAATTTATGACACTTCCTCCCCCTTAAGGAGGATATTTTTAGGGAATGGTTAAGGCAATACTGAAAGTATAAATAATAACGAAGCAGCCAAGACCATGCCTACACGTAAATCTTTGCAATGCCCAATAGAAAAGCCTGCTGACAGCCCCTTAAAAAGCGAGTCACAATTTGAAGCTACGCCTGCTTTTACAACTAGAACGCCTTTGGTATTTACTGTCATTGCCAGCGCGGTAGCCGCTGTATGTAACACCGTTGCAGCAGCGAATAATGCATTCGAGCACTACGAGGTCATAGAGGTACAAGGAGTCACCTCCCTTAATGCCAATGGCAATAACTCTGCCGTATTTGGTAACGTTCAGACACTCACGCAAGACGACATTGAAGGGAGCGTCAACCGTTCACTACCGGAGCTACTCAAAGCTCAGCTGGCAAGCGTAAACCTAAACGATGTTCAAAACAATCCGTTCCAACCCGACCTGCAATACCGCGGGTTTACTGCCTCTCCGTTGCTTGGCTTACCTCAGGGCATTTCGGTGTATTTGAACGGCGGTAGGGTTAATGAAGCGTTTGGCGATACTGTGCATTGGGACCTCATGCCTCTAGATGCTATAGATACCGTTTCTTTGTACTCTGGTTCAAATCCTCTGTTTGGCCAAAACACGCTAGGCGGTGCCCTTGCGCTAAGAACGAAAACAGGGTTTAGCTTCAACGCCAATGAAATAGATTTACAGGCTGGACAATTCGGCCAGAAAGCCGCTTCTGTGGAATCAGGTGGTCATAACGATCACTGGGCGTATTACGTGAACCAGAATCATTATGAGGAAGATGGCTGGCGTGACTATTCGCCATCTGAAGTGCAGCAAGTATTTACATCGCTTGCCTATAAAAGTGACAAAATGCATCTCGACATGAACCTCTTTATGGCCGATAACGAGTTACTCGGAAATGGTGCGTCGCCTATTGAACTGCTGGATATTGAAGGAAGAGAAGCGGTCTACACCCACCCCGATCAGACCAACAACGAACTTACGCACGTTAATATAACCGGTGATTTCGTTTTAACTGACACCTTATCTTTAACCGCCAATATGTTTTATCGCGACACACAAACTCAATCAATCAACGGCGATGACAGTGATTTTGGTGCCTGCCAGTTCGCTGATGGACGCGTAACACTGTGTGAATTTGAAGATGATGACGACGATGATGATGATGCTCCGCTTGATAGTGATGATGATGGCGACGACGATGATGACGATGATTTGCCTGTTGTAGGAGAAGGCGACGATATAGAAGCGGTTGAATTTATTGGCTTTGATGACGACACCGCGCTTGGTGAAATATCAGATGTGGACGCAGATGAACTTGATGGAACATACAATACGGGCCGGACAGACGCCAAAGCTACTGGGTTATCTTTTCAGCTAGCAAAACAATATGCCTTAAGCGGCTTCAGTTCAGAGTTAATTGTTGGTGCCAGCTACACCAAAGGAGATGTTAACTACGCCGCTGATACTACATTTGGTATTTTGGAAAACGAATCTGCACAAGACTCACGCACCGTTTTACCCATCGACGGGCTCATGGCACAAGAAGCCAGGGTTAGATTAGATGTAGACACCACCGCATGGTCGCTATTTTTCATGAATAGTACACAGCTCTCTTCAGCCGTATCACTCAATCTTGGTGGACGTTTTAACCGAGACCATATTGTTATGGAAGACCTGATTGATGACGGTGAAGGTTCATTGGACGGCAATCACCGTTTTACCCAATTTAACCCAGCGGTAGGTGCAGACATTACTATTGATGAGCAAAGCCAGTTGAATCTTGCAATCAGCCAGTCTTCAAGAACGCCAAGCCCAGCAGAGTTAAGCTGTGCAGATGAAGACGACCCGTGCCGCTTACCGAACGGTTTTGTGGCCGATCCTCCTCTGGATCAGGTGGTCACCCAAACTATTGAAGCGAACTACACCACACGCATTGATAACATCGACGTGATGCTAAATGTTTTTCACAGTAGAAGTAAGGATGACATTATCTTCCAACAAGCAGGCTCTGTTGCCTCTCGCGGATACTTTATTAACGTTGATGAAACCCAGCGTCAGGGCGTTGAATTCAGCGTAGGCTCAACGTGGGAAAAACTAACCTACCGGTTAAACTACAACTATCTTAACGCAACCTACGAATCGACATTCACGTCGTTTAGCCCCTTTAACCCTCAGGGGCCGGATCGGGTCGTAACGCCAGGTGACAAAATTCCAGGCCAGCCAGAGCATCTAGTCAAGCTCTATGCAGATTACGCCTTAACGGATAAAGCGCGTTTGGGGGCAGAAGTTATTTCAGCATCTAGTCAGTACTTTAGGGGCGATGAGGCTAACGAAAATGAAAAGATTGACGGATACGTTATTGCAAACATTTATGCATCGTACCGTTTCAACGACACATTTACCGCATCGCTACGTGTGAACAATGTGTTCGACAAAGACTATGAAACCTTTGGCACGTATGGCGAGGCTGATGAGGTATTAGAAGACATTTATCCCGACGTAGAAGGTGCAGAGTTCGTGGGCCCCGCACAACCGCGAATGGTCAGTGTAAATCTAAAAGCGAGATTCTAATCAGATAGCAGTTGTTACCACACGCGCTTTTATCCACACAAAAGCTGAACAAAAATCAAAAAAACGCGACTTACTTTTTCACAGTAGTCGCGTTTTTTATGATTTTTACATTTAATTTTCCCGCTACTAAAGAAGGAGATTAACACGCCTTACGGCCGATGGTTCAAAATTCAATAGAACCTATTATCAATTTACTGGACACCGAAAGTATTAAAACCAGTCAAAAATAAAAACAAAAAGCCACTGTAATTAATCAACACTACCAAAATTGGGACAGTAAAATGAAAAAGAATACATTTACAAAAACCTGTTTATCTATTGCCATTTTAAGCACAGTCAGTAGCCATAGTTTTGCCCAGGACGAGCCCTATTCATGGAATATCTCTGGATGGATAAATGAAGGCTTAACCTATTACGACGACGGTGTGGGTAGTGATGTGGCACAACTTTCAGACAACGGTACAACGCTAGGCAGCCGTATTACGCTTTCAGGAAACTATAAACTGGAAGAACAAGGCATGGACGTGGGCTTTGAGGTCATTATTGAACCTCTTTCAGGCGCACCGAACTACGCCGGTGGTGGCCATCAAACCCCGCTTTTGTTTGCCAATCAGGATAACTTAGACACCTTCAATGGCGGCGACATTGGCCTGTTGGGCAGTAGCCTCTACTTTGGTGGCGACTGGGGTAAAATCACCATTGGTTTACAAAGCCTTCCCACCGATAACATTGCCGTTCTAGCCGATCCTTCTGGCACAATCTGGTCGGGAATTTCTCCATTATTTAGAGCAAATGGCTTCTTTATTCGAGGCGTAGAAGAAGGTTCAACCAATGTCGCGTGGGGTCAATTTGCTCAGTGCTTAGCTACGCCTGGCTTGGGTATTGGTATTGACTGTAACGGTATATATCGCAACGGCGTGCGCTACGATCTCCCTCAAATGGGCAACGTGAGTATTGCAGTAGGTTATGCAAACGACGAAATTTACGATATTGCGGTTAAGTATGCGGCTGAGCACGAAGGCTTCAAAACTAACCTTCATGCAGGTTACTCAGTGAATAAAGATGGCGGTAGCAATGTTGGGGGCAACAGTTCAACTACGCTACAACTGCAAGCAGGGCTCATGCATATTGAGTCAGGTGTATTTGGGGTAGCCACTTATCAGATGGAAGAGGCTGACGACGCCATTGTTGGGTCGGGTGACGATACGGATGCCTATTACTTTAAAGCAGGTATTAGAAAACAGTTTAATCGCTTTGGTGATTCTGCTTTCTATGCTGAATATGCTAGTTATAACGACCAATACGGCATGGCTCATTTAGATGGCGTTACCGGCTCAGAGCTTAGTCAGTGGGGTGTTGCAGCAGAACAATATTTTGGCTCGCGCTTCTTGGTGTACGCGAAATACGAAAACCTAAGTTTAGATATTGATGGTTCAGAATCTGCGCAAGGAATTTATAACAGCGCAGAAGACTTAACCCTAATTCAACTAGGTGGCACTGTGTTCTTTTAATTGAGAATTAAAAATCAGTCATATTTTAACATTGAACTTATATCTAATTACTCTGAAATTTAAAATTACTCGACTCATTTAATTAATGATAAAAAACTGATTAATTTTACACTTAAATAATAAATTAAAATTAAGCTAAAAGATATGACATAAAAAGCGAGATTCACTCTCGCTTTTCCTATTGAAAAAGGAAAGATCATGAAAAATATATCTCTATTTTCATTACGTTCAGCTCAACCCATTCTGTTAGCCCTACTCTTCATAACGACAGTACATATCGCAGACGCACAGGTCATATTTCAGGAGGACAAAAACAACTTTATTCGCCTTTTTGAAAAGCAAAACGAAACAGACAGTGACATGCGTGCCAACCAGCACCCCTTTACGCTGCAAGAGCAGGATGTATCCGCCATACTTAGCGCTATTCAGGTGGTTAAGAACAAAAATACGTCAACACCGCTTTTTTCCAACGAACAGGTTGCGTTACTTGCCGCCTATCTGCCTGAGGCGCTGCGAACAGCGACTGCTCAGCAAGACGTAATTTTTGCCCTTAGTAAAGAGAAGCGCTATTTGGCAGGCCTTAAAACCCAAACGTATTACGTTGCAGGCAGTATTTTCGTTGCAGACGACCAGCTCAATATTCTTATTGGCGAGTTCGATAAAGTAGCCAATAAAGCCTACGAAATGGCTTATGATCCTACTTCTCAGGGCTTGGTAAAATACGACTTTGATTTTGGTAACCGGAAACAAGCAAAGTTCTCATTCGATTCCCCACTCTCTTTTTCCGCACCTGGTATAGAACTGAAAACGAAAAATCGCTTCGATTGGGTGGTCGCACCGACTCAGCTGGCATTTGAAGCACCTGTAGAAAAGGAAACACTTTCCCCAGCGAATAGGGAAAACACACCCAGTAAGAAAGACGTAGCTGGCTCGGCCCCCTTACCAGCAGAAAACGATATCGTTGCTCGTTTTAAACGGTTAGACGCACTAAAAAAGGCAAACCTAATTAGCGAAACAGAATACGCCGAAAAAAGAAGGCAGTTACTTGACGAGTTATAGAACGAAAGTCCCGTCAGTACTGGTCTTACGTGCTTTTTTATTATAAGCCATTGGTCTTATTAGGCCTGATTTAATGTTATATTAATGTTAACATTGTAAACATGTGAAGTGACTGTTTAGCTTTTAATATTTCGGAGAATTTGGTCACTTTGAAGCGTTTCATTTACGCCATAATTTTGTCTTACTAAAAGGCTTATGTGTGAATAAAACGCCAGCCCAAATAAGTCACAAGGCCAGCGGCAAATGTCGCTTTTTTAGCTGAGGGAAAGACCATGCACCGTATCTTGATAATTGACGACCACCCTATTTTTCGTCACGCAATGATTACTATCTTAGGGAAAAAGTTTCCCGACTCAGAAACCCTCGAAGCCAATTCAATTTCTGAAGCGTTAACGTTACTAGAGCAAGACGCGAAGTTCGACTTAATCATGCTTGATTTAAATATGCCGGAAACCTGTGGCCTAAACGGACTTTTAGAAATTCGAAACCAACACCCTAACGTACCTGTAGTGATTATTTCCGCTGAAACGGAAAAGCAAAATATACTGCAAACCATTTCTTATGGTGCCGTTGGCTTTATTTCAAAAAGCAGCAAAATTGAAGAAATAGCCACATCTATCGAGAGTATTTTTGAAGGGAACGTGTGTTTACCATCAGAGATATTGAGAACGCCGTCTACCAGAACACGCATGACCAATGACAACGGTATTTCGCCGGAGCAAATTCGTTCATTAACACGAAAAGAGCTGACCGTACTGAAATATCTAACTCAAGGGTTAGCCAATAAAGTGATTGCCTACGAGCTTAATATTTCTGAAACCACGGTTAAGTCTCACGTCTCATCTATTCTTAAAAAATTAGGCGCCAGCAACCGAGTAAAGGTTGTGGCCAGTGCCGCGAATATCGACTTTAACCAATACGTCTTTAATTAAGACCTGTTGATCTTTGCTGTGCACCGAAGATTAACAGGCCCCATGTTCCTATACTTTTAGCCATTCAAGCTTGAGACTAGCGCCGCCTTAAGCACCGCGGAGTTAACAGGTTTGTGCAGCAGCTGAATGTCGGTGCCTTCAAGTTCATTCGCTAACGCTTTTGAGTGATTAGCGGTGCAAATCATAATGGGCATTGAAGGCGCGATTTTTCTTACGCGTTTCGCAATGTCTAAACCGGTTTCTTCTTCATCTAGGTGGTAATCGACAATAAGCATGTCGCACTCGTCAAAACTGCCATTATTTACAGCACTGCATTGTTCAAAACCTGAGAAAGTGTCTACTTCCATGTCCCAGTTTGCGAACAACGTTTGCATAGCAATGCGCATATTCGCATCGTTATCAATGTGCCATATATGCTTATCCAAAACGTAATCTGGTAACGATGGCTCCAAAGTATAAAGATAGTCTTGTTCCTGACTCGTATCACACACTTCGGTAATAGGAATGGTCACCGTGAAACATGCGCCTACGCCCTCTTTCGAGCGCACTCGAATATCGTGCTCTAGCAACTTACTCATTTTATCTACAATGTATAATCCCAGACCCAAACTGTAAGAGTAGTTAAAATCGTTTTCTAATCTGGAAAACTCTTTAAAAATAACTTTCTGATCGTCTTCGCTTATACCCACACCTTGATCATAGATGCTAATTTCTAGGTTCTCCTTCACCTTTCTTGCAGCCAATAGCACCTTGCCGTTCGCGCCGTATTTCATTGCATTTATTAATAAATTTCGCAATATTCGAGAAAGTAAGTTCACATCTGTCACCACGAAGGCTTCTTTCAAGCGATAGCGAAAATCTACACTGTAGTCTTTACTGATATGCGTAAACTCTTCGGCTAGCTGCATAAGTAACGGCAATACATTTTCTTGCTGCTTATCGGGCTGTAACACCCCAGCGTCCAGTTTGGATGTTTCAATAAGCGTGCGAATAAGGCCATGTAAATCAGACAGTGAATTATCGAGGGCGGCAACAATGGGGCTGGATGAACTATCCACTTGATCTTTCAATGTTTCGTTGAACAAGATGGCAGCGCTAAGGGGCTGCATAAGATCGTGGCTAATAGCAGCCAAAAATTTGCTCTTTGAATCAATGGCTTCTTGAAGGGCGATGTTGGCGTGATTGAGTTCACGGGTACGCTTTTCTACATTCGATTCTAATTGGTCTTTAGCCGCTTTAAGCTGGAGTTGGCTTTCTACCTGCTGCGACACGTCTGTTGCCAAGACAAAGTGCCCGGTGATATCGCCGGATTCATTGAAATGAGGCAAATAAACTTTCTGTAAAAAGCCAACGTCGCCATGAGCATTTTTTTCTTTGCTTTGAAAGCTCACCACTTCGCCTTGATTAACTCGGCGCAAGTACTGAATAAGATTGGGGTAAACCTCTTTCAGGTGGCTGCGTTCCATAGGCATATCGTTGATGTCTTGCTCACTAATGCCGTACCAATCGCGATAACCTTTGTTGGTGTATTGAAACTTTTTATCAGTACCAATATAAGCAATAAGTGCTGGCACATTATCGGTTATCATGCGGATCCAGCTTTCGTTTTGCTTCAGCGTTTCCGCGTAGTGATGCTGCGATGTAACATTGGTAAACGTGCACAGTGTATTGCCATCGGGCAGTGTAGTGATGTTGCGTTCAACCACCAGTTGCTCGTGGATAATCTGGGTACTTGGCCCAACCGGATTTAAGTTGAGCCCGCTCCAGTGTCGGCTATTTTGAAGGGCATAAATATTCTTACTGTTTACCAGAACGTGCTGGGGCACGTTTGATTGAGTCAAAAATGTATTATTCCAAAACGCAATGCCACCTTCTTTATCAATAAGCAAAATTCCCACATCAATATTATCGATAAGGCTTTGCAGCAACTTGTTTTTCTCTTTAATAACTTGCTCGTAGCGATTCGACTCAAGCAGTTTCACTTCAGTGATGTCGTTAAACAGAATAACGTTCCCGCCTTCTTGTGTGGGTCGGTTGGTAAGCTGATACCATCGTCGGTTCGACAACTGGTAGATCATCCTGCCTTCGACATCAGCAGGCAGGGCGCGGCGAATAACCCCAGAGTGCTTGGCAGCTTGGGTAATATCGTAATAGTTGTCACCAATTTTTGGAGTAATGGAAAGGTCATCCCAAACAGTTTCAAAATGCCGATTAAAGAAGATGATCCCGCCCAGCCTATCTAGCAACACCATCGCCTGATTGGTACTTTCGATGGCATCGTGTAAACGCTGTTTTACCTGATTGGTTTCTTCGTGAGCGTGCACCAGTTCGGCGTTTGACTGCTCCAGCTTTTGCAGCACTGACTGTAGCTCTTCCGTTTTTTGACTCACTTTTTCAGAAAGTTGAACCGAATGTTCGAAGGCGCGATAACTGTGATGATTAAAACCGCCCTCTTCCATGCGATACATCAGCGCAGCATTTATTTTCTCAAGCTTTTCGTTTTCACGCCGTTGTTCATGCAGCGCCTTTTGAAGCGCCTCCACGTCGGTAAGTTGATTATTGGGCTGCAAAATACACCCCCGTAAACGTTTGGTTCAAGTGAACCGAATGAATATGCTCGCCATAGGCATTGAAGCCCGCTACATTGTATCTTTGCTGTAGCCGTCTTATTTCATGGTCGTTTTTGCCCTGTTGAATTTCGAGCCTTCGCAGAAAGCAGTCGCAAGCATAGACAAATTCGGGCTCGCCAAGCTGAGCGCGCAGTTTGTCCAATTTACTTTCTAATGCTTCAATGCAGTCACCCAGCTGAACAAACGTAAGAATAATGCCAATATCTACCGCACAGTAAAAGGTAATGGCGTTAGTGGCCAAATCTACTTTTTGAATAGAGCGGATGAAATATTTGCCACCTACCATCACTGCAAGGGGAAACATGGAAAACACATCAGGCGTTAAGTCTTCAGCTTTCATTCCCAATAAACTGGCGTAATACTGCGCAGCAGGTTCACCGTTAATCTCATACACGGTTCGCGATTCTGGATCGGCGTGGGTGACCACCAGCTTTGAAACAGGAGAGTTAATGTGATCAATGGAGAACACGGTGAAGGGCTTTCCCGTGCCAACAAGCAGCAGTACTGCTGCGTCTCGATGAAATTCACCGTTGTAAAACACGTAGGTGGCTTCAAGTTTTAAATCGTCGCCGGCGCTACCGCCTAAGTGTGGGATATTGCCAAATGCAGTCGCAAAGGTCTCTAGAAAATGTTCTTCATGGCGGGTAAGTCCATCGAGCACAGAAATAACGAAGTGCTGCTCTGTATCGTAGCGACGTTCCCTCCCCTGTAAGGCCCGGCGCAAACCGCTGGCAATATCGTGGGCTTCATCAAAGTTTACTTCGCCTAAATTTGGCACCAATGCTGTGGCAATAGAAAATTCGTTTTTCAAAAACGCAACGACCAAGAGTTTTTCTGTTCCGTAGCCATTTTTATTAAATTCTCCAGCACTGGTGCAGCCAACAATGTTCACGTGCGGAAAACGTGCGGAGATTTCCTTTGCTACGGTGTCTAAGTCAAACAGCGTGCTGGTATGAAAAAGTAATAATTCTATTTCATCGCATTTAACGTTGGCTAAAATCTCATTGGCCACATCGCGGCAGGCTTCTTTTGCACCGTATAAACTAGCTTGGTTATCATCGTTAACCTTGCTATTAGCAGGTTGACTAAGTGCGGACAGGATTGAGGTTTTTGACACGCGTTGGCACCTTTTTCTTTTTATATTTATCGATTTTGCACAAGTCAGGGTTATCTAACGTAACCACACACTCAAGGCACTGAATACATTCAGCATAGTCAATGCTGCCGTCTTGTTCTATAGCATCAATACCACATTTCTTTTGTTTGCACAGCTGACACGGATTACCGCAGGCGTCTTTACGGGTGAGCAACTTAACTAAAGGGAAACGCCCCAGAATGGCAAGCCCTGCTCCCAATGGACATAAATAGCGGCAGTACACTTTATGAATTTTTAAGCTAAGTAGCAGCAATAAAACCGAATACAGCACAAAGGGCCAATATCGAACAAAGTGTAGGGTTATGGACGTTTTAAACGGCTCTATCTCAGCGAGCTTCTCCGCAAGGTTCAGCGAATAGAATGAGCACGCGACTAGGCCTATAAGCAATACATATTTAATTTTTTGCGCCCGTTTGTGGTGCTGAGGCTTAATTCTAATTTGTTTTATCCTGAGCTTTTCAGCCAGTATTCCCATCATTTCCTGAAGTGCTCCGAAGGGGCAAAGCCAGCCACAAAATAGTCCCCGACCAACAATAAACAGCGAGACAAATACAAAGCTCCACAAAATAAAAATGACCGGGTCGAGAAGATATACCTCTAAGGAAAATCCATCGACAATATCCAGTAGCAGCGTGTATATGTTGACAACAGACAGTTGCCCTTGAGCGTAAAAGCCAATAAAAAACAGCACGAACACAAGGGAAAATGCCCGCACTGTATGCACAAACTTGGTGTAAGGCGTTAGCCTTTGCTGGAATGCAAAAAACAACGACAGCGCTACAAGATAAACAATGGTGATGCTTATCGTTAAGGTTCTGTCCCTCCAAATTTTCTGCCACAACGGAATGGGCTTCGCTAACTGAGCCTCAGGATTTTCCATAAATAGTTCACTAGGCAGTGTTACTTTCAAAGGGAACAGATGCTCATCTTGCTCGAAGAAGCTTGGCTTAAACGGCACACTAATCGCTATTTCCATTTCTTGGTCAAGTGAGAGCCCACCTTTCGATTTTACTCGAAGTACTTTGATCTCGTTGTAGTCGGGCAATGCTTGTGAAAATGCGGGGTCATAGAAGCTATAAAAATCGATATCGCGGATAGCCGTGGGAAAACCGCCTTGAGATACCCGTAAATGCTCAGGTGTGGTTTGGGGAATAAACTCATCGCTGATAAAACTGAAACCTTTCGTATTCAGCACCATCAGTGCCATTTCTCCTGGATTTAGATTTTCTTGTAACCGAGCAAATTCCTCTTCATCTAGCAGGTTTCTCCCCACAATAGGAAGACTTAAAAACGCATAGTAGTGTTCGGCGATGATGTCACCGTTAAGAGCTAACTCGCTCTGAATATCGTCAACCGCCCGAACCACTTCTCTCGGGAGGCCTTTGGTATTTTGCTGGGTAATCTGGTGCTTTTGGATGTAGCCCTTGTCCACCAATTCGCTAAAAGTAAGAGGTTCGTAAAAGTCTGGATTGATAATATTGTTGCTAGGCGCAACAAAGCCATCGAGCTTAGCTCTGGCAACGGCTAATGCAGATGTCACGATGGTATCGTTGATAACCAGCACCGATACGGTGGCTTTCGTAACCCCATCAAAGTAGGTAGCGTCTTTGCCTACATTGCTTTTTCCACCAATGATAAAACGTTCTTTGACACTGTGCCCTTGATATTGAGCAACGAAATCAAACATGGATTTCTCGCCAAACCCATGCAAAAAAATCGGCTCGCTATGCTGCTTGACGAAAAGGTCAACCACATTGCCTTGAGTATCTAGCCCAATCACCACATTAACCGGTTTGCCTGAAAAGCCTATGAAGTCGACAAAGTCATTCGACTCAAAAACATATCCGAGTAGTTGCTGAAGCTGATAGACCGGGGTTACCTTGATATCTGTGTGCATCTCCCCCACGCGTGTAGCGTTGGGAAATATCTTGTAAATGTCTTCTGGAATGTCTGTCGCGTCAGATTGCGCCAACACATTGGTGCTGAGAATCAACAAGAAAATGATTAAGGAAAATGCGATGCGCATAAAAATAGCGGGCGGCGTAGGCGCCGCCCTCAGGTTTACTTAGAAGAAACCAAGTGGGTTGATGTCGTAGCTTACCAATAGATTTTTTGTCTGCTGGTAGTGATCTAGCATCATCTTGTGGGTTTCGCGGCCAATGCCCGATTTCTTGTAGCCGCCAAACGCAGCGTGAGCTGGATACAAGTGATAACAGTTCGTCCATACGCGACCTGCTTCAATCGCTCGACCTACGCGGAATGCTACATTCGCATCGCGGCTCCATACACCAGCGCCAAGTCCGAAGCTTGTATTATTGGCAATCTCAATCGCCTCTTCTTCGGTTTTGAAGGTTTGAACAGCGATTACCGGACCAAAAATCTCTTCCTGGAACACACGCATGTGGTTTTCACCCTTCAAGATAGTCGGCTGAATGTAGTAGCCTCCATCAAAGCCTGGTAGCTGCTCTTTCTCACCACCAGTGACAACCTGAGCCCCTTCTGACTTACCGATATCGATGTATTTAAGGATCTTTTCGAACTGCTCGTTAGATGCCTGTGCACCTACCATGGTGTCTGTGTCTAGTGGGTTGCCACGTTTGATCTTCTGAATTTTTTCCAACACTTTTTCCATGAACGCATCATAGATGTCTTCGTGAATAATCGCTCGGGAAGGACACGTACACACTTCGCCTTGGTTGAAGTAGCCAAGCACTAGACCTTCCGCACACTTATCAATAAATTCAGGCTCGTGATTCATGATGTCTGGGAAGAATAAGTTTGGCGACTTGCCGCCAAGCTCCACCGTAGATGGAATAAGGTTTTCCGCAGCACAGCGAAGGATATGTCCACCAACAGGCGTAGAGCCAGTAAATGCAATTTTTGCGATTCGTGTGCTTGTTGCAAGGGCCTGTCCAGCCTCAGCACCAAACCCGTTAACAATGTTTAGTACACCCGGTGGTAGTAGGTCTTGGATTAGTTCGGCGAACAATAAGATAGATACTGGCGTTTGTTCTGCTGGCTTTAGCACCACTACGTTACCGGTAACAAGTGCGGGCGCAAGTTTCCATGCAGCCATAAGTAGCGGGAAGTTCCATGGAATAATTTGCCCAACTACACCATAAGGTTCATGGAAGTGATACGCCACCGTGTTTTTATCGATTTCACCAATGGTGCCTTCTTGGCTTCGAATACAGCCTGCGTAATAACGGAAGTGGTCTGCGCACAGTGGGATGTCTGCATTTAGTGTTTCGCGAACGGCTTTACCGTTATCCCATGTTTCCGCAACGGCAAGTAGCTCTAGGTTTTCTTCAATGCGATCGGCAATTTTCAGAAGAATGTTAGAACGCTCAGCTACTGACGTATCTGCCCAGCCCTTTTTCGCAGCGTGAGCTGCATCTAACGCAAGCTCAATGTCTTCAGATGTTGAGCGTGGGATTTGTGCGATGTCGCTGCCGTCAACAGGAGATGTTGCGGTGAAGTACTCACCTTTAACCGGTGCTACCCATTCGCCATTGATAAAATTACCGTAGCTTTCTTTGAAGCTTACGACCGAACCTTCACTACTTGGCTTTGCATAAATCATAAGAAATACCTTTTGATGACGTTGCGCGTACCACGCGCAGTAACTTGGTTTGTTGTGTAGTTTGATAATGGTACTTTTACGCTGTGCCTACCATGATGCGATAGACCGATTTGACTCCTACTTTAGGAGGGGAAACCTATGGCTGCTTCTCACTCTTCTCGACAAAAGACACCGAGTGAGACGCTGAAAGCTCTGCATCACCGATGTAACCGTGTTTAGCCGCAATGGCTGAAAACTGGGAGGGCACCGCGTCAAGCTTCCGCTTAATGACGGTAAGTGCGTTAGAAACAGTCTTAGCCGATAGGCCCAGCTCATCAGCAATATCGAAGCGGGATTTATTCATCGCTATCGCAATAAATATCTCGAACTCACGTTTTGTTAATTTGGTAGCAATGTCCACATTGGTATCGAGAAGTTGATTGGCTAAATTTACCGCCAGACCACGCTCAATATACTTTTGCCCTTTTGCGACGACCTTAATTGCCGATATCAGTATTTCAGGCGAACTACTTTTACTGATGTACCCCATAGCACCGGTTTGCATAGCGCGGTGCAATATGACGCTGTCTTCGAACATACTGAAAAAGATAATTTTTAAATCTGGATGTCGCTTTAAAAAAATCTTGGCTAAAACAAGGCCACTTTCATTTGAAAGATTTATGTCGAGGATTAGGATTTCAATGTTACTACTGGCTAATAAGCGATGGGTTTGCGCGCCGTTTTCAGCATCCAAAATACGGCAGTCAGGCATCATCGTATTGAGCAATGCTTTGTAACCTTCACGCACCACAGCGTGGTCGTCTACGATAAGAATATTCATGCGACGTTAGCGCTCATAAGAGGAGGCATTTTTTTAAGGGTAAGCGACAGCGATACAGCAACGCCGCCATCATCGGGGGACGTCACACTGCAATTTGCACCTATACAACGCGCTCGGCTGCGCATTGATGACATGCCTATATTTTCTACAATGTGGTTCCCCAATCCCCGGCCGTTGTCTTTAACCATCACAGAAACCCGATGAGTATCGCCATAAATTTGAATGCTAACTTTGGTGGCCTTCGCATGCTTAATCACGTTGTTAATGGCTTCTTGAGCAAATCGGTAAAGGTGAATATCTCGCTCATTATCTTCTTGATAGCGCTTTAGATTAATTGACACGTCCCACTGCGTATCGGGCTGCGCCACTTCTTGTTCATAAACCAGACGTTCAAGCGACGACTGAAGAGAGACTCTATCTAAAACAAGCGGGTGTAGGTGAGCAGTGAGTTTTCTAATTGCATCGCTTATTTGATGTGACATCACTTGAACCTTCTGCGCCGACAGTTCAACAACAGATCGCTCTTTTGCGTTAACCAAAATATAAGCGTGGGCTTTTATCGTGGTCAGCAACTGCCCCACATTATCGTGAAGCTCTCTGGCAAGGTAATTTCGCTCTTGCTCTTGAAGAAGCGCTAATTGCTTATCTATTTTGATGAGCTGCTTCTCTTTTGATTTAAGCGCATTTTGAAGATGCTTAAATTGGTCCAACACCCTATTCATTTCGGTAATATCTGAATGTGGCAGGGGCTGTGACTCCTTACCCTCACGTAATTTAAATAACGCTTCGGCCAGTTGATTTAGCGGCACTAACCTCTGTTTAACCGCCACTTTTAACGTAAACAGCAACAGGACAAAGGTTGCGAAAAACAGTCCCGCCACCAAGGCAAAAAAAGTGAGATTCTGGGTGAGTTCAGTAGCATCAAAAGGCGTAACAATAAGATACTGATTTTCCTGAATTGGGATGATGACAGGTGTGAGTGCAGTACGTTCGGTTGTCGGCATCACTGAGGTCTGCTCTGCCTGAAGGCGCCCCGTGAAATAATGGGCGGATAAGTGAGGGCTAGGCTCTACAATCGCTTCGATATCAGCAACAGGGATATTGAGGTTGACCATTTCTCGCACTTGATTAAGCGCGCCCGTCATCTCTTCCTCAATGTTATCTTGTATGTGGAAGTAGACCAGACAGGTAAAAACCAAAAAGCAGCCAATGAATACGGCCACTATAGCTGTAGATATTTTCGTAAAACCTGACATAACCGCCCCTGCAAGCCTTTTATTACAGGGTTATGCTATACAGGCTACGTTAAAAAGCACATCCTGCAATAGGGGCGAATTCATCCTACCAAGGTAGGATGAATTAACTTTCTCAAACATAGGGATTATAGAACGGAGATTGATATGCTTTTCTATTACTTTCTGCAATTTCAGGTAAACACCGTTTAATAATGTTTAATTTCCTAAACGACTGGTAAACTGCCCTACCGCATCTACCACTTCTTTCGCACCACCTTGAATTTGTTCAATGACTTCACCCGCTTCTTTGGCATAATTCAAACCAGATTGCGCTTTTTCATCACCTTCGTTAACCAAGTTCACCGCATCGGTGGCTAATGTCTGGTTATGCTTAACCACGTTGATGATTTCTTCCGTGGCTTCTGTTGTGCGCGACGCTAACTGGCGCACTTCGTCCGCAACAACCGCGAAGCCTCGGCCCTGATCCCCTGCTCGTGCCGCCTCAATGGCAGCGTTTAGCGCGAGTAAGTTGGTCTGTTCTGCAATAGCACTAATGCTTCCAATGATTGTGGCAATTTGTTGAGACTGAGCATCTAAGGCGTTAATCCCCTCTTTGGCCCTGTCCATTTGCTGCGAAAGCGAAGACATTTCTGAGAGCAACTCACTAATCACTTCTTTGCCTCGAGAAGCAATTTGATCCGTATTGTTTGAAGAGCGGTAAGCGATGTCAGCAGCGCTAGAAACAGCGTTTTCTCGCGAAACTTGTTCAGTAATATCTGTAGCCAGCTTAACCACTTTGTACATGCGCCCGTGAGAGTCACAAATAGGGTTGTACGTAGCCTCTAACCAAAAGCTATTGCCATGGGCATCGAAACGCTCAAAACGTCCAGCAACAAACTCACCGCGGGCTAGGCGATCCCAAAAGTTTTTGTACTCAATGGAATTAGCGTATTCGGTATCACAAAAAATTCTGTGGTGCTGACCCTTTATGTCGTTCAGGCTATATTTAACGGTTCTAAGAAAGGCTTCGTTAGCATCCTGAATTACGCCGTTAAGATCAAACTCAATCGCCGCATTAGATTTGTGCAAAGCAGCAACAAGGTCTTCATGTTCTTTGGACTTCGCAATGGTGCGCGTAAGATCATTAAGGTTTACCGAGAACTTATGAATCTTACCTTTAATGTCAAAAATTGGCTCAACCACTCCCCTTAGCCAAGCTTCATCTCCATTTTCACGGGCGAACTCTATAGCGCCCCAGTAGTGAACGCGTTGCTCGATAGCATCCTTCAACTTTTTAAAATGAGGAGTATTTCTTGCAATTTCAGGTACGAACTCAAAAAAGCGATGACCTTTAACCTGAGAGAGAGAATATCCTAGCTCTCTTTCAAACATCTCGTTGACATCCTCAATTTCTCCGCGCTCGTTGAGTCGAAGAAAAATCATGTCTTCTCGCAAGCCATCTCGCACTTGCTTGAGTATATGTAGTTCTTCTTTAAGTGCTTCGTTTTCTTTAACTAGGTGTTTGTTAAACATGAACGCTTCCCTGACAAAAAATTTTCGGTAATAAGATGTTTATCGGCTAACTTGGAGTTTCACTTAGTAAATTTACAATTCAATTTAATAGCTTACTTAAGAGTAAGTATAGGCTTCGTTTCCTATGTTGGCTTTAGCCATTTCATTGCCGCTTATGTTAAGCATAAACGTTTTTTTATTAAATTAAACTTAGGTCTGTACTATTCTGGATGCGAAGAAAGTCTTACATATTATTGCTCTCAAAAAGCGCGGTCCACGTTGATGTCGCTATCATCACTTATCAATAAAGCTTGCCCGATTACGCGCTACGTTTTCCATTAGCCATTGCGTAAACGCTTGGAAACGGGCTTGAGAATGGGTTTCTTTATGCGTAGCCAACCAAAACGTACGCTTAATGTGGATCTCGTTTTCAATGAGTCGAACTAAACCAGGTTGTTTTTCAGCCATGAATTTAGGCAAAATGCCGACCCCCGCGCCATTTACAAGCATTTGATATTGCGCATTGATGCTGGTGCTGCGAAGTGCACTCAACTGCGAAAGTGCTGTTTCTTCAATGAACTTCAATTGAGGCGCATACACTAAATCGGGAACATAACTTACTAAATTGAACGTGGTAAGGTCTTTTAATGCTCGTGGCTTATAGTCGCTGATAAGGGACTGATGGGTATAAAGATAAAGGTTATAGTCCGTCAGTTTTTGTGTAACCAGCAGGCCTTTACTGGGCTTTTCAAGCAAGATAGCCATATCGGCTTCTCGTTTATTCAGATTTAAAAAGCCGCTGGTAGCTACAAGCTCGATACTGATCCCCGGATATTGCTTCTTGAAGTCGGGTAGCAATGGCGCCAAAAACCAGCTGCCAAAACCTTCAGAAACGCTCACTCTGATCGTACCTGCCAAGTGAGAACGCTCATCACCCAGTTCGTTTTGGGCCTCTAAAAAATAGTGCTCTGCTTTTTCGATGTAAGAAACGAGCTCACTACCGTGCGTAGTAAGCACATAGCCCTTTTTAGTTAGCTCAAACAGCTTGCAATTTAGTGAGTCCTCCAGCTTTTTTACACGACGAATTAACGTTGTAGGGTCCACCTTTAAGCCTTTAGCTGCAATGGCTACACGACCATTTCTTGCCAAGCCAAGAAACAAACGCATGTCGTCCCAATTCATTTAAATACCTGCATTTTTACAGCATTATACTGCAAGTATATGTATTGTCTTTGCAAACACAAGGTTTCAATATTGTTAAAAATCATTGGAGCTATGTCATGAGAAAGATTGTTCACTTTATTGCAGGTAAAGATTTTGAGGATAGCAGCGAAAATACCGCGTCGGTATTTGCGCCTAACACAGGTGATGTTCAGGCTGAAGTTAGCTTAGCCAACACTTCAACTTTGGCCTACGCAATTGAAACAGCCCAAGCTGCACAGGTTGAGTGGGCAGCAACAAACCCTCAACGACGCGCTCGTGTAATGTTCAAGTTTAAAGAGCTCGTTGAAGCAAACCGCGACCGCCTAGCGGCACTACTATCAAGCGAGCACGGTAAAGTGTTGGTTGACGCACAGGGTGATATTCAACGCGGCCTTGAAGTTATCGAGTTTGCCTGCGGTATTCCTCATGCGCAAAAAGGTGAATATACGGAAGGCGCTGGTCCGGGGATTGATGTGTATTCCATGCGCCAAGCGCTGGGTGTGGTGGCGGGTATTACACCATTTAACTTCCCCGCCATGATCCCAATGTGGATGTTCGGCGTTGCAATTGCCTGCGGTAACGCGTTCATTTTAAAGCCATCAGAGCGCGATCCGTCAGTACCTGTTGAACTGGCAAAGCTTATGATTGAAGCTGGCCTTCCTGCTGGCGTGCTTAACGTTGTACACGGCAACAAAGAAGTGGTTGATGGGATTTTAGATCATCAGACAATTAAGGCGGTGAGCTTTGTAGGCTCTTCTGATATTGCCAATTATGTTTACGAGCGTGGCGCTCGTGCTGGAAAGCGCGTTCAAGCCATGGGCGGCGCGAAAAACCACGGCATCGTAATGCCTGATGCAGATCTGGATCAGGTGGTAACCGACTTAGTTGGTGCTGCATACGGCAGTGCCGGTGAACGCTGTATGGCGCTGCCAGTTGTCGTCCCAGTGGGCGATGAAACTGCTGAGAAACTGAAAGCCAAGCTTATTCCGGCGATTAGAGACATTATGGTAAGTCATAGTGAAGATCCTAAAGCGCACTATGGCCCTGTGGTTACTGCTGCTCACAAAGAGCGCGTGGAAGGCTATATCGACCTCTGCATAGAAGAAGGTGCTGAGCTTGTTTACGACGGTAGAACCAGTCAGATCCCAGACGACAGCCAAGGCTACTTCATCGGCCCAACGTTCTTCGATCACGTAACCAAAGACATGCGCTCATATCAAGAAGAGATTTTCGGTCCAGTGCTTCAAATGGTGCGCGCGAAAGATTTCAACGAAGCGGTTAACTTAGCAAGCGACCACCAATACGGTAATGGTGTTGCTATGTACACCCGTAACGGCCATGCAGCGCGCGAATTTGCGCAACGTGTAAACGTGGGCATGGTTGGGATTAACGTGCCTATTCCTGTGCCAGTTGCCTACCACACTTTTGGGGGCTGGAAGCGCTCTGCATTTGGGGATACCAATCAACATGGTATGGAAGGAGTGAAATTCTGGACCAAGGTTAAAACCATTACGCAGCGCTGGCCTGATGGCTCAGATACGAACGACAACGCCTTTGTTATTCCAACCATGGGTTAAGCGAGGAGACTATTATGACCACAGTTGCATTTATTGGCCTAGGTAATATGGGCTCAGGGATGGCAGATAACCTAGTTAAGAACAATTACAACGTATTGGCTTTTGACTTAAGCGAAGCGGCGCTGGCCAAAGCCAAAGAAGCAGGCTGTACTATTGCGCAAAGTACCGAGCAAGCTGCTGCTGAGGCAGACATTGTTATTACAATGCTGCCTGCAGGCAAGCATGTACAAGATATCTATTCAAATCAGATCCTGGCTTCTGTACGCCAAGGCACCTTGCTTATTGACTGCTCCACCATTGACGTCGAAACGGCGAAGAGTGTGTCGGAACTGGCAGAGAAAAAAGGCCTTAAAATGCTGGATGCGCCAGTTTCTGGTGGTGTTGCAGCGGCTGCAGGCGGCACACTCACGTTTATGGTCGGTGGCGATGCTGACGCATTCGATAAAGCGCAAGGCGTACTCGGAGCAATGGGTAAGAAAATTGTTCATGCGGGCGGCCATGGCGCGGGTCAAGCTGCGAAGATTTGCAACAATATGCTGCTTGGGGCAACTATGATTGCGACTTGCGAGAGTTTCCAACTTGCTCAAAAGCTCGGTTTAGACGCGCAAGTATTTTTCGATATTGCGTCCAATGCTTCGGGCCAGACATGGTCAATGACCACCTACTGCCCGGTAAAAGGTGTAGGGCCACAAAGCCCTGCTGATAAGGATTTTGCTGGCGGTTTCGCTTCAGCGCTTATGCTCAAAGACTTAGGTCTTGCCATGCAGGGCGCGAAGGGTGTAAATGCCCAAGTACCTATGGGTGAACTTGCTGCAAAGTGGTTTGAAATGCATTGCGAAGAAGGCAATGCAGGGATGGATTTCTCTTCAATAATCAACCGATTAGCATAAGAGAAAACCAACGATTCTCCGACGGCTACTTTCCCTCAGAAGAGGTGGCCTTCTTACTGAGCGAGTAAAGGATTTTACTCGCTCTTTTTTATTTTACCCAGGCAATGGTAACAATTATTTATAGCTTGTCGCTTTTAATCACCAAAGTTTACTCTTTAGGCTGCGTCAACATGTCATCATACGCATCCATTTCCCAAGGCAGTTCACCTGGACTGGTATCAAGGAAGTGCAAATAGCTTTCGAACTGATCTAGGATATCCTTGGCAATACTTTCTTTATCGTAACCGTAAATATCATAAGCCTGACCGCCGCGGCGCAGAAATACCTCAGCGCGAAAGTATTTTTCCGATTCATCGTCTTCTGAGCGTAATTCTGCATAGCTAAAGCCTGGGACTAAATACTCGGTCATTCGAATGTCATAGATAAAGTCCATGTGATCGTGACGCTCGACAGTGAAGGTGGCCCTTCCCGTTTCCTCATCAAGCTTAACAAACGCCTCCCACTCTCGCGCTTTCAAAGCAGCTTGTACGTCTTTCATCGCTGCAATCACAGTTTTATCAACAAACTCATGCACCTCATTTCGGCTGGGGTAATCTACCATTGCAGCAAATCTACCTTTGAGGCTAGTCGACCGGCCGTGATTTCTATTAAGCGTATTCGCCTTTAAACTGTTATTTCGGTAGCCTTCAATGACAAGCGCACGCCATAGACCTGCTGCAGACGCTAGCATAATGAAGGCGAATGGTAATGCGCTCGCAATGGTCATCGTTTGCAGGGCATTCAGTCCACCAGCCAATAGCAGTACAGCAGCAACCGTACCTTCTAAACACGCCCAGAAAATACGCTGCCATACCGGGCTTTCCTCTTTCCCACCAGAGGCAAGCGAGTCGATAACCAGCGACCCAGAATCTGATGACGTCACGAAGAACGTAATGATCAATAACACGGTCAAGCCTGACATGATTGACGCGCCAGGTAGCAAGTCATAAAGTTTGAACAACGCAACCGCTTCGTTTTCCTGTACATCGCTAATGAGTGTCGTAACACCTTGGTTCATAATGGCATTTAGCGCGGTGTCGCCAAACACGGAGAACCAAAGGAATGTGAACATGGTGGGCACAAGCATTACTCCAAAAACAAACTGTCTAATGGTTCTGCCGCGGCTTATTTTGGCGATAAACATACCCACAAACGGCGCCCAAGCGATAGTCCAGCCAAAAATAAACAGCGTCCAGTTACCAATCCAATCGCTGCGACTATAGGCCTGAAGGTTAAAAGTGCGCTCGATAATACCGTTGACATAACTCCCCGTGTTTTGCAGGAAGGTCTCCAATATGTGTACGGTTTCTCCCATGATAAAGACTGTGCCCATCAGCGATACCGCTAAAAGCATGTTCAGAATAGAAAGGCGCTTGATGCCTTTGTCCATACCTGCAATCACCGATATGGTTGCCGCTAAGGTTACAATAGCGATAGTGCCTACCTGCACCATAATGTCGATGGGGATCTCACCGGAAAGATAGTTAAGCCCAGCATTAATTTGGGTAACAGACAGGCCAAGCGTGGTGGCGATACCAAATAATGTACCTAAAATCGCGAAAACATCTACCGCGTGACCAATGGGACCATATATTTTTTCTCCGATGAGCGGATACAAAGCTGAACGGATGGATAACGGCAAGCCATGTCGAAAAGCAAAATAGGCAAGAACCAAACCGACTAGCCCATAAATCGCCCAGATGTGAAAACCCCAGTGAAAAAATGCGATTTGCATAGCTTGTTTCGCCGCATTAACAGTTTCAGCCGCTCCTGCAGGCGGCGATGAATAATGTAGAACGGGCTCAGCCACGCCGAAGTAGAGCAGTGCTACGCCGTAGCCTGCTGAGAACAACATGGAAAACCATTCAGGAAAGCTGTACTGAGGCTCTGCATGATCGGGCCCCAGCTTAATATTCCCCCAGCTAGATGACGCTACCGATACAATGAACACCAAAAAGATAGCGACCGACAACATGTAGAACCATCCGAAGCTTTCAGTGATCCACGCAAGGGTACTATTAAAAGCCTCGGCAGCAAGTTCGGGGTTACTAATTGTTCCGATGACCAGAAGCAAAATAATGGCGACGGCAGGAATAAATACAGGAAGAAGAATGGTGGCGTTGTTTACTTGGCCTTTCATAGCAAATCCCTTTTCACTTACAGGTAAGTTGATAACCTGCGAAAGTTTAAACACTACCTTTTGTTACTAGCGGGGATCGGGTTTGGTTCAGGTTAGGCCCGATTAGACAACGTGGTGGTGATCTCAGGAATTGTTTTAAGAGCTAACTGCAAAAAGTAAGTTGGAAAGAATAAGGGTTCTGCATGGCTTCAATTAAGAAAACGACAAGCAGAACCTTTTGATGTGTATTTTATTCAATCAGGCTTTTAGTGATGTCCACCGCAACATCCGCCTTTGTGCTCCGCCCAGTTTTTAAGCTTGGTGGTTTTGCCTATACCTGGGTTAAAGCTGTTGGTTGGATCAAGTTCGCGATAGAAATTTTTAAGCGCATCTTTGGCAAAGTATTCATGACCCACATTATGCTCTGCGGGGTATTCAGCGCTTCTTGCATCAAAGGTTTCTAGAATTTTATTTTTAAGCTGTTTGGCATCCGCGCCCTTCTTCAACACGTAATTTTGATGCATTACATGACAGAATAAATGTCCGTAGTACAGTTTTGTGTCTATCTGGTCGTCTATTTCTTTGGGTAATACTTCAAACCAATCAGGATCATTGCGGCGAAGTGCAACATCGATGGTCATCATGGCCCCAACTTCTTTACTGTGCATTACGTGATAGCGACCTATTGCTCCACCGGCAACAAAGCGGTGTAAAATAGCTTTATCGGCTTCTTCCTCGGTACACTCAAAGTAGCCGCCTTCATTGCTTTTGAAGAACTCATCAAGGTAGGCTTTGGCTTCATCTACCCCGTCATTGCTCATTTCCAAAATCCAGTGATGCTGATATTTGTCCCTAAACGCTTCCATACGCTTGGGTAAGTGATTAGGGAAAATATAGCTCATGTACTGCATAACGCGGTCTGACATTTTGTTGGGTAAAAAACCTAACTTGTCAGTAAATGCGTCGAACTTTCGCTTAAACGCAAATAGCTTTGGAATAAACTTCGCACCGAGTTTACTGATAACGATGAACATGTCTTTACCGTATTTCTTCGATACGTCGTAGCAATCACGGTGAAGGTACTCGCCAGAGTCAGGTAAATTTCTAAAAGTGGAAAGAATGTCACGACGCACTTTGGTAAATACCGCAGCGTCGTTAGAGCCTACATAGAATACTTGCTTTTTTTCAGGAATAGGAAACGTGTCTAACCTGACCGCGAAGACAGCAAGTTTACCAGCACAGCCTGAAGCTTCGTGAAGTCTTCTGCCGTCATTGTTAAAGCGAGAGGGGGTATCAGAGTCAACATCTCGCACCCGCTCATCATATTCGTTGTCTGACGCACGAGCGTCGGGGTGCTGAACATCGCTCTCTTTATAACGCTTGTTCTCAAGGTTACTTAGAATTTCTTCTGGCTCACTACCCAGGTTTATGCCTAGATTATTTATCAGCGACAAGTTGCCGTTCGCATCAATTTGCGCAAAAAGTGCAAGTTCGGTATAGGCTGGCCCGCGTTTAACTAACGCGCCACCAGAGTTATTGCAAATGCCGCCAACAATAGATGCACCAATACACGAGGAGCCAATCACAGAATGAGGCTCTCGACCGTAAGGGGCAAGCGTTTCTTCTAGACCAAATAAGGTGCTACCTGCTAAACCAACAATCTGCTTTCCATTATCAACTAACTGGATGTCATCAATTCGCATGGTGCTGATTATCACTAGCGGCCTGTCGTAATCTTTGCCATCTGGTGTAGAGCCACCAGTAAGTCCCGTATTAGCCGCCTGCATAATGACTGCAACATCAGCCTCAACACACAGCTTCAACACACGCCAAATTTCAACCAGCGTACCTGGTCTTACTACTGCGAGTGCTTCGCCCGCACCAAAGCGAAATCCTTTGGTATATGGCTGCTTCTTCGCTTTATCTGTTAACAAATAGGCTTGCCCTACTACATCGCGCATAGATGCAATCAAAGACTGAGTGTCAACGTTTACGGTCATGATTCTCTCTGTGTTGAAGTGTTGGAAGGATGAACTTGGTGATGAACTATACACTAACGCCATTTTTAACAAAGGGGGGAAACGTTTTTTATAGATATAATTTACTTATATTTAATGCGTTGTGCATTGCAAATTAGGCTATTTCTAAGAAACGCTAATAAGCGTTTTTCATCGTTACATTTTGTTACGCTTTGACGCTGCAAGTAAGACCACTGGAGTATTGTAAAGACACTGTATAGTTCGTAAGGTTGATGCACACGAAAAGGAGTTTTCATGTCATATCAAGCCTTCGTTTTAACAAGAAACAGTTTCTCAGGCAATACCAGAGCAAAAGAGGCTTACGAACGGTTTCTTTGTATTTTGCCAAGCTGCGGTTTCACCGTCACAACAGGTGCCATCCAGCCTCCTCGAAGCGTACTTAATAACACCTATACCTTTTTTATCGATGCGCAGTATTGTGATCCAGCCGCTGTGCTCAACTTGCCTGTAGTCAACGATAACCCAGAGTTGAACAAAGTAATTTTCAATGTGCCAGAATCTGACGTCGATTTTCACTATGCAGCACTACAACATGGTATTAACGGTATTTTCCATATTGAAGATAATTTAGAACTTCTGGTTCGCGGTGTTCAACAAGTCCAGGCGGGAAACAAATGGTTCAGTCGCGAGATAATGAGCCGCTATATTGATGCTAACCTAGTGCCAAAAACTAAGCCGGTTGCTGCGCTTCAATCGTCAACTACAGTCCTAACCAAACGAGAGTTAGCCATTACGCGTAAAATTGCCGATGGTGCGCAGAATCAAGAGATTGCAGACTGCTTGCATATCAGTGTGAATACAGTGAAAACACACGTGTACAGCATATTCAGAAAGACAGACTGTAGGAATCGAGTTGAACTCATTAAATGGTTTGATCATCAATTTAGTCAGCCCCAACAGGTGAATTACTAAACCGATAATCAATTGAAATAAGAATGATGTATGGCGCTTACGCTTTAGCGCGCCATACACCTTTTTCCATTCCTTGTAACACCAATTCGGTCACCGCTTTTTCTATACTTTGTTTAACGCACTCGAACATGGGTTCGTTAGTGGTATACCCTGTCTCAGCTTCAAGCAAGCGCTTAAGCGAAACATATCTAAACAAACCTGCTCTAACCTCCTGGCTTAGTACTTTCTTAGATGTTGAAACCGACACTAATACTTGACCTGTTCTCACGTCAACTGCACGCATGTAAATGGAAATTTGATCTTCTCTAAACAGCTCACTCGCACCTATGCCAAAGTATTCAATGCCAGCCCCACCCGTGCGAATATTGGTATCGTAGCTAATAATGCCGCCTTCTATAATAATTCTAGCTGTAGTAAGTGGCGGCAACTCGCCACCGTTACTTTCGTCAGCTCGAATAATTTTGCGCTCGGTAAGAATATTCTGCAGTCCTTCGCGCTCAACGGGTAAAAACCACGACGTTTCGCTTAAAGTCTGAACAAGAATAGAGGTTGCGCCTTGCGTCACCGCAGTAGAAAACGAACTTGCCCCAGTGCTCGGCTTGTATTGCCCAGTCTGATCTCTAAACGCGTACACAGAAACGGGAATTTGCCCCATAGGCGCGGGCAAGCCTTTTACTTCAGACAATGTGGCACTGTCTTTAATTACATCAGCAGCCGTCGTATCAGGCGGCAGTGTATTGGTGATAGACTGGCATCCAGAAAGCGCCATTGCCATTATTAAAAAAACGGTACTTCTCATGTGTTTCCCTACCCAAACCGTGGAATTTCAACGACAGTAACCTCACCTGTCAGTAAGTTAGTAATGTTGACAACAATGCTGTCAGGATTGCTTGTTATAAGCTCTACCTGAAAGTCACCACTAACAAAAATACTATCCTGATTGAATATGCTGTCTATCGGGTTGCCGTCTTCATCATATTCTTGTTCACCAAATGCGATATCCGTAATTTCTCGAACGATACGGTTAATGTAGGCACGTTCTAGTGACTCTTGAAGTCGCTCATCGTATGAGCGTTCGCTCAGTGGTGCACTATGCGCATTTTGTGAATTTGCTTTACTTAATAAAAATGAGCCGTTAAGTGGATTACCACCAAATGATGGATTTATCGGTTCATATACTAATTCAGTTGCTTGCGCTGGCGCGATTAGCGCAGTCGCTATGAATGTTGCAACCACTATCCTTTTAATCATTACCATTCGTCCCCTGCTAAATCTGGGCTTCTACTGTCTATACTCGCATTTGCTACCGCATCTAATACCAACATAATGGCTTGCTGTACTTTCTCATCTATCGGAACTTGCCTACGCCCCATGTACGTTTGGTAAACTACTTTGTTGTCATAGATTACTGATAGTAAGGTACCTGCTTGTGGCACAATAATCTCTTTAACAACAAGGTTTTTACCCGAACTGTCTGAAACTTCTCGCCAGTATTGGCTAATTCGAGAGGCAAATTCGTGGCCCTGGCGGCTTATACTGTTATCAAGCAACAGCCCGCCTAACCGAATTTCTTCTGCGTGAATCGGAGAAAAGAGCACACATAAAAACAGTGTGAAAAGAGAGAAACGGTACAAGTACTTCATTTTGAGAAATATAGCCAGGCACTCGCCCGGCTATTCGCTATGTACGTTAGTACATTTACATTTGAACCACGGTAGCTACGTTATAGTCACCAACCTGCGTAACACTTACTGTACCGCCATTGCCAGTGATGCTACCCGTAACTAAGTTGTCGTTACCCATCTGCGTAACTTCAAAGGTGTTCATATCGCCTGAAATAACGAACTGCTCACCCGTCTCATCTGTTACCCAGTTACCAACGCCTTCTTGCGTGACGCTAACAACATTTTCGTCACCGTTAACCAGCAAGTCGAGTAAGTTAAGCTCACCTGTTTGCGAAACCATAATTTCGTTGAAGCTTGATGTAACATTGCTTGCCAATTCAACTGACGCGTCATTTTCAACGCCTTCTTGGGACATTTCGATAATGTTGCCATCTGCGTAGTAACTTGCGTCACCAATACCAGCTTGCGCTAACGCCAAGTTACCATCACCATCTTGCTCAATTTCAACGGTATTAAGAATACCATCGAAATTAACTGCGCTGATTTCATTGCCATCGCCTACCTGCGTTAAGTCGAACTCATTTAATAAGCCAATCACGCCAGCGTAAGCCGTATTTTCTTCGCCTACCTGGTTAATTTCAAACGTATTAGATGCACCGCCGATGGTTTCAACCGTAGCAAGGTTTACGTCACCGATTTGGTCGATATTTACTTCGTTACCAGAACCTTCAAAGACACCCGTTGATATTTCATTACCGTCACCATCCTGTTCAAACTCGAGCGTGTTGCCATCGCCAATCATGGTCCAACCAATAACATTTTGATCGCCATCCTGATCAATTTCGACTTCATTATCCGAGCCGGCAACAGTCAAGTCAGAAATGTTGTAGTAACCGTCTTGAGTAACATCAATTAGATTAGCGTCGCCACTGAGTTCGCGAACATATGACTCATGCCAATCGCCGCTTTGGTCAACAACAATCGTATTGTCATTGCCAGAAATAGCATTGTTGGCCCAGTTGCCACCATCGCCCTGATACACTGACAAGGTATTTCCACTGCCCGAAATACTGTTTATAGAGCGATTAAAAATAAAACCAATCGGGCCGCCGTCACCTAACTGTACCAGTGAGGCCATGTTGTCGTCGCCTTCAACTACAAAATCTGCTGTACTGTTTAAACTGTCTTGCTCAGATTCCAAGAAGTTGCCATTTCCAGTAACGCTCGCGTAGAAGGTGTTGCCTGATTGCATTTGCGAAGCGAGGACTTCGTTTGCGTCACCCGTTACCTCAACAAATATGGCGTTTAGGTCGCCCTCCTGGCTTAAAACTGATTCATTACCTACTTCGTTTCCCTCTGGTGCCGTTTGGGTTAGCGTAATTTCATTGCCTTCTGCCGCTGCTACAAAATCTGCTGTGGCGTTAAAGTCGACAGTTTTAGTAGCAGGAATTTCCTGAGCTGAAGCCCACCCTGTCGCTGCAACTAAAAGCAATGCGCTCGCTATCTTTGTTTTTTTCATTTTCACATTTGTCTCCCTATGGCAATCACATCATTCTTGATATTGTGTGATGTTAATCACCATCTCGTTCCCTATCTGATAAACAGTGAAAGACTGTTCACCCAATTGATTAACATTGGCAACATTGTCGACCCCATCTTGAATAATTTCGAAATAATTGTTGTTGTTTTGCTGCAGCAAGTTAATAACGTTACCTTCACCAAGTTGAGTGATGATAGCTTCGTTATTACTGCCGTTTTGAACAACGTTAGATAGGTTGGCGCCGTTGCCGCTTTGGATAATGTTAGTTATGTTATTTAGCCCAAACTGACTGACAGCAATGAAGACCGTTTCATCGTCTATCGTAATAGCTTGAGCATTCAGACTCATTGAAAGAGAAGATTCCACCATGTCGGAGCTTGTTGATAAATCGGACTGTTGGGCATGGACAGGTGAATTGACGGTTAGAAGACTACATACCGTTAAAGCTGAAAACACAGTGGCTTTTATCGCTCCTACGTTTTTAGTGCACTGGTATTTTTTAACCTTTAGTTTCTTGTCCATGAGAACGACTACTTCCTTGATTAACAACAAAGGTGACCCTTTTATAAAACGCTTTAAAAGCACGAGAAACCATCACTATTAAGTTGTATTTATTAACGGCAAAATAACGGCTGTTGCCCTGGAGCCTGCGGGCTAGCGAAAAACACTCATACCTTAGTGCTAGATTTAACTAAAAATGACACAGGAAAATACATTGGTTAGACCACCTACTTGCTTAGCGGTCCAACGTTTTGCATTCACTCTAATTTCTAATAAATTAGTACCACTTCACGTCATAGCTCAACGTATTCCCTAGTGGTTAAGTAGTATTTTTAAACAAAATTTAAAGTTAGGGGTGGCAGGTTTTCAAATTTGCGTTATAAGTTTTAACCGTTAGTTATATCAGACCGAACGAGAAGGTTCTGTGATTAAAGCATTATTGCTAATTATGGAATCTAATTATGAAAACAAAGCCTTTTAAAACAGGCCTTTCAGCACTGTCATTAGCCCTTCTACCGCTAATGGTATCTAGTCATGCACACGCCGCAAAAGCCGAAATCTTCGACGACAGCGTGATCGTTATATATAAAGAAAATGTGAGCAAAGCGGAAAAGATGCGCGCTCGCTCTTCGGTAGGTGCACGAATTAGTGACGCCAACCGTGATGAAGTAGATGATCGCTTCTCTAACCTTTTAAATGGTCGCATTGCCAAACTGGAACTTCGTGGCAAGTCTGTAAAAGACGCCATAGAAATCTTAAAGAAAAATCCTGCGGTTAAAATCGCCGAGCCAAACTTCTTGTACCGCAAAGCCCTGGTACCTAACGATCCTTCTTATGGCGACCTATGGGGTTTGAATAACACAGGCCAAGCCGGCGGTACTGCAGGTGTGGATATTGACGCACCAGAAGCATGGGATATTACAACCGGTGATAGCGATGTGGTCATCGGCGTTATCGATACGGGTGTTGACTACAATCATGAAGATCTTGCAGATAATGCATGGGTTAACCCAGGTGAAATTGCTGGAAACGGTATTGATGATGATGGCAACGGCTATATTGACGATGTTTACGGTATCGATGCCTTTAACGGCGATTCTGATCCTATGGACGATGATTCTCACGGTACGCATGTCGCCGGGACAATTGGCGCTGTGGGCGGAAACGGAATTGGCGTAGTCGGTGTAAACCATGACGTGTCAATCGCTGCATGTAAATTCTTAGGTCCTGACGGTGGTTCAACCGCTGGCGCTATTGAATGTATCGATTACTTCACCGACCTTAAAGAGAACCGCGGCATCAATATTAAAGCTACCAACAACAGCTGGGGTGGCGGCGGCTACAGTGAAGCGCTAGAAACCGCAATTGAAGAAGCTGGCCAAGCGGGTATTTTGTTTGTTGCTGCTGCAGGTAACTCTGGTTCAAACAACGACAACGTAGATAACTACCCGTCTAACTATGTCACCACAACAAACAGTCTGCTTGCAGTTGCTAGCCACACACGTACTGACGGAGACAGCGGCTATTCATACGGCATTGAAACTGTAGACATCGCGGCGCCGGGTACAGCTATCCTGTCTACAGTGCCAGGTAACGGCTATGCTGCATACTCAGGCACATCAATGGCAACGCCACATGTTGCGGGTGCAGCAGCACTTGTTTGGTCGCTAAACCCAGAACTTACGCCATCTGAGATGAAAGAGCTGTTAATGTCTACAGGTGAAACCAGTCTATGGGCTGATGGTCGCACCGTGTCTGGCAACCGCCTAAATGTACTTAACGCACTTGAAGAAGCTGATCCAACTCCAGGTTTTAAACTGGGCATTACACCTGGTTCAGCTGAAATTGAAGCGGGTGAGGCCTACACCTTCACTATTGAAGTTGGTTCAATTGCTGGCTACGAAGAAGAAGTACAGCTATCGCTTGCAGAGCCAAGTGATATCGCGTCTTTAAGTGCAAGCTCGGCAATGCCTGGCGATACGGTAACACTGACCGTAGAGACATCTGAAGACACGCCTTGGGGTCCGTACAGCTTTACGGTTAACGGCGTAAGCGGTGATATTGAGAAATCTAAATCAGCGAATCTTTATGTTTACCCTCAAGGGCTAAACGAATTCCCTTACGCGTATTCTGGTGATGCTGTACCTACGTTACCGAATGAAGAAGATCCAGACGATGTTGGCGTGGACCTAGTGATTAACGTTCCTGACGACTTAACCGTATTCGGTATGCAGGCGTCGGTAAATATCACGCACACCTATAGCGGTGACCTCGTACTATCACTGACCTCTCCTCAGGGTACGACCACCGTTCTTCGTCAGAATCAAGGTGGCGCTACAGATGATATCGTTGAGAGCTATAACTCTGATGCCTTTAATGGCGAAGTAGCAACAGGCGATTGGACCTTGAACGTGCTTGATACGTTCAACGGTGACAACGGCACTGTTAACACATGGAGCCTTGTGGTGACTGGTATTGGTGAAGTAGGCCCAACACCGCCTAACTCTGCGTTTACCTATGACGCTTCAGGCTTATCAGTAAGCTTTACTAATAACAGTAACGACGTTAATGACGACATTGTTAGCTATAGCTGGGACTTTGGTGATGGCTCTACTTCAACGGAAGAGAACCCAACGCATGTTTACGCGAGCACTGGCGCCTATGACGTAACCCTTACGGTTACCGACTCTGAAGGCCAAACTGGCGTATCAACAGAAACCGTATCAGTTTCAGATAGCAACATTGTTGCCGAGGTTGATCGCGCTATGCTGTCTCGATTCGGTTCGTTACGCGTAGATTTATCATATAGTGGCTCGATGGCCGATACTGTAATGATTTATCGCAACGGTGAGCTACTTGAAGAAGTAAGCAACACTGGACGTTATCGCGATAGAAGCAGAGGCGTTCAACCTGGTGAGTATACTTATATGGTTTGTGACGAAACCTCTGCATGCTCTGCACCAGTGTCTGTAAACCTTTAATGTAGTTTACGTATCGCTGACGCGCTCTTCGTGACAGTTGGCGAATGAAACGCTGAACAGTTAAGAGTTAAGCAATTGCCGGCCAAGGATAGGCCGGCTTTTTTTATTCTGAGAACTAAAGAGAGCACCAGTCTAAGCCATCGGCTTATTCACTATAAGCCAAATACAACGTACACTTGATGCATTAAGAAATAATAAGCATTTTTTCATGCACATACTCATTATTGACGATCACGAAATTGTAAGGGATGGCATTAAAACACTCATCGAGCAAGAGTATGGCTGGCATGTTTCTTACGCAGTAAGCTCTCTGAATGCTCTTCCCTCCTTCGCTACGTTAGACTATATTGACGTTGCCATTCTAGATGTCTCGTTAGCACAGGAAAGTGGTTTCGACACGCTAATAAAAATCAAGAAAGACGCGCCGTTTATAAAGTGCTTAATGCTGAGCATGTATGATCATGTAGGCTATATCAGTAAAGCGCTTGAGCTCGGTGCCGATGGCTATGTTACAAAGAATGCCGCCACTAAAGAATTAATGGACGCGCTGGAATCTCTAGAAAAGGACGAGAATTATCTAAGCTCAGATATCAGTAAAAAGTTAGCTTTCGGTGATAAACGGCTAACCTCTATCCTTACTGAAAGGGAAAAGGAAATTTTCTTATTGTTAGCAAAAGGATTCCAGCCAAAACAGATTGCCTACTATATAGACACTGCCCCGAAAACAGTGATGGTTCATAGAACTAATATTTACAAGAAACTCAATGTAACTTCCCAATTTGGTTTACTTAGAATTGCGTTAGAGACTGGGTACCTCGACGTTTCTGACGTTATCTACGACGATACGCTAGTCAAAGCAAATTGATGAATTTAACGCGGTATTTCAACGTTACCTATGTACTAATGGGATTAGGTTATACCGCGCTATTTCACGGCGTGTGGTTGTTCAGCACTCAATTTGAAATTATTTCAGGTACGGTGAGCTGGTATTTGCCTGCTGGTGTTCGCCTGGCGGCGTTTTTACTACTGCCAATTTACAGCTGGCCACTGCTACTCATCGCAGAAAAATCAACCCACTTTATTTTATTTCACCCCGGTGGCATTCTCGACAACACAGCGTTTTTAAGTGGAACCATAGGTTGGTACTTAGTCCATTTAGTGCTGTCACCTGCGGTAATTTGCACCTGCGTTTATTTATTCAGACGTCGCTTTAGCGCACCTTATATAGACAATGTTTCCAGCACCCTTGCCACGTTGGCTTTTGGTGTTCTTATAAGTGTTGCTCTTGGGGCGGTATTTTTGGGCAGAAGAGCTATTGAACTGCAAACAGGCATAGAGATTTTTCTTTCTATCTTGTTTGATTTTTCATTAGGTGACTTTGTAGGAATTGTTGTTCTTTGTCCGTTTCTCTTCGCATTATATAAACGGCCATCTATCCGTAAGAGTCACTTAGCACTATACCTTACAACAATCGCTTGGCTGGTTTTGCTGATACTGAGCAGCTATGCCTACTCCCAACAAATTAACATCAGCTATCAGGTTAAGTATCTAGCGGTTTTCCCCGCGCTGTTTTTATCGTATCGCTATGCCATAGTTGGCAGTGCATTTTCGTGTTTACTCATAGGTCTTACTGCGTTCGTGGTGGCAAGCCAGAGCGCACTTCCTCCCATTGAGCATCAGTTTTACATCTTAGCATCATGTACAAGTTGCCTCATTTTAGGTGCTTCAATTAACCAATCTACCTTGCTGAATATGAAGCTTGCGAAGAAAAACGAGGATCTTGAAGTGTCGGTGCAAAGCGCTCAAGCACTGGCCAGTCAATTAGTGGTAGTGCAAGAAGATGAACGAAAGCGCTTATCGCGGGATTTACACGACGACTTTGGTCACCGCATAGTCGATTTGAAACTTCAACTGTCGCTAGATAGCAGAGAAAGCGACAACGACATGATGCTCAATAAGATAGATGCTCTATACCACGCAATGAAGGAAAGCTTAGGGGGATTACGTCCGTCCGGTATTGATACACTTCCCATTGAAAGCGTGATCCAACGTTCAGAGATCATTACCACGCTCAAGCGCGCAAACATAGATTATTCGTTTAACGTTAGCGGCACGCCAGTACCGTTCGATTCAGACCAGAAAATACACATCTATCGTATTGTGCAGGAAGCGGTGACAAACAGTATAAAATATGCCAATGCGACGTCGCTCAGCATTGATATCAACTATGCGCAACACAGTGCCGTGTTTATCGTCACTGACGATGGCGGCGGCATCCCTGAGCATATTGCCCACTTAGCAAACGCTGAACCCACACTCGGCCTGCTGTCGATGAGAGAACGCGCAAAGTTGATAAATGGTGAGTTTGCTATTTCCCAGAACAAACCATCAGGCACCCGAGTTTGCCTGACTTTACCCTACAGTGCTTAAGTTACTCTACTGCGTTTTAGGTGCGTCGCTGCATCCTTTTTATGCTACATTGCTGTTGATTTAACTACTATTTTGATAACCGTATGCAAAAAAATTTCATTACTCGCCGAGCCCGCTTTTTTAGACAGTGCCTGAACATTGCTGTCCTAATTGCCACTTTCACCACGTTAAATGGCTGTGTAAGTACTCAAAATGAAAGTCCTTACACTTACGCTCCGTCTGCATCCCCCTATCAAGATGTGGTCAATGCACAGCAGCGAGCTGTGGAACAAAGTAAATTACTTTTGGTTGTACTGGGTGCTCAGTGGTGCCACGACAGTACTGGCTTAGCTGAGCGTTTTGCGACAAAGGAAATGGACCTTATTCTACGAGCTCATTATGAAACCGTATTTGTTGATGTGGGAACACTTGAAGACAGAAGAAATATAACCGAGCGATTTGACTACCCCATTTATTACGCCACACCAACAGTAATGGTGGTTGAACCTAAAACCAGCGCATTGTTAAACAGAACGTCAATGGATATATGGGGGCGCGCTGACAGCATACCCTTATCGGAGTACATTCAGTATTTCTCTCGCTTCCCTGCAATGACAACTGCGCAAAAAGCCCCGTTTATTAACTGGGAAGCGACAGATGAAGAAGAAGCTTACAATAAAGAGCAAGCACTCAGATTACAAAGCGCTTATGACAAACTTAGTCCGCTACTTGCGCTAGATTTACAAGGTAATACCCCACAAGGGCTTAACGAGCTATGGAAAGAGACCAAAGGGTTTCGCACTGAACTGCAAAAAACGCTGATAAAGCGCGCCGAGCTTACGTTAGATTCTGAGAATGGCAACGGAGTCAACACCACGCCAGCATTGCGACACTACAATCCGTTTTCGTGGGAACATAACTAATACCAGTCCACATAATTCATTACCCACTCAGCGAGATTTAAGATGTTCGTAATCGCGGCGTGTTATCGCAGGTATAGAGGTTCTACATCAAGGTGACGGGACATACGGACATTAAAAAGGGCCTTTCCAACGGCCCTTTTTTAATAAACTCGGTTTTATGAAGCGCAGTTCAACTGTTTACGCTTTTGCCCTGTTTGACGCCGTATTATTAGTGGTACTATTTGACGGATTACTTCTGCGCTTAGCTGGTCGTTTAGCGGCACTTCCTTCACTTCCTGAGCGTCTTCGACCTGCAGGCTTTCCACCGCTATTGTTGCGCGAATCCGATTTACCAGCGCGCGGACTACCATTTCCGCTACGGTTACCTTGGCGTTGACCCGACTTTTTATTCTCGCCACTTCGTTTACCTTCGCTGCCGCTCTCACCTTGTGGCGCTTTCGGCTTTTTCGGCTTCTTGGGCTTTTTAGGCTTAGACAGCGTGGTAACAGGCACGGCTTGCTGAGGCTCGAAACCTTCCAACGTTTCACGAGGAAGCAGCTTTTGGATCAGCGTCTCAATATCTTTCAGGTTTTGCAGTTCTTCGGCACATACAAATGACCACGCCTGTCCGCTCGCGCCAGCGCGCCCTGTACGACCAATTCGGTGAACATAATCAGCTGCCGTATTGGGTAAGTCTAGGTTTACAACAATAGGCAATTCACTAATGTCGATGCCGCGTGCTGCGATATCGGTGGCTACCAGTACTTTAATTGCGCCATTTTTAAAGTCAGCAAGCGCTTTAGTTCTCGCTCCTTGGCTTTTATTCCCGTGAATCGCGGCACTTGGAATTTTTGACCGAGTTAGCTTTTCTGCAATACGGTTAGCGCCGTGTTTCGTGCGGCTAAACACTAAAACCTGCTCCCACTTCTGCTGTTTGATCAGACAAATAAGCGCGGTCGTCTTTTTAGATTTATCAATGGTCACTAAGTGCTGCTGAACAGCTTCCACCGTGGTATTGGCAGGCGCGGTTGAAATACTCACAGGGTTGCGCGTTATTGTTTTCGCCAGCGCAGTGATTTCATCAGAAAACGTGGCTGAAAACAGTAAGCTTTGACGCTCTTGTGGCAATAGCTTCAATACTCTCTTAATGTCGTGAATAAAGCCCATATCAAGCATTCTGTCGGCTTCATCCAATACCAACACTTCAAGCTGAGAAAACTTAACAGCGTTTTGCTGGTAGAGGTCAAGCAATCGTCCAGGCGTAGCGATTAACACATCTACACCTTTACGCAGCTTCATCATTTGAGGATTAATACCTACACCACCAAATACCACGGCAGTTTTTAACGGCAAAAACTCACTGAACGCTCTGATACTCTCTTCTACCTGAGCAGCAAGTTCACGCGTGGGTGTTAAGATAAGTGCCCGAACATTGTTGCCAGATACAGGTTGTCCTTCCATCAATCTCTGTAAAATAGGAAGTCCAAATCCTGCAGTTTTCCCTGTTCCCGTTTGCGCAGCTGCCAACACATCCTTTCCTTGCAATACTTCTGGTATTGCCTTTTCCTGGATTGGTGATGGTGTACTAAATCCTCGTTTTTCAATAGCTTTTAACAAGGGTTCAGCGAGCCCTAATTGGGTAAATGACATTAATAAACTCCTGTCATAGGTATTTATAAAAAATTGCATACCGCAAAGGTATAAGCGCTAGTGCTTTATTGCTAACCGTGGGGGTTATAGATTACTGGGAAAACCTAAAGAGATACGCCATTGCCAACTTGGCTTAGTGGTGTTTGACATCAAGAAAAGAACGTAGGTGTTTACTCTTACAAATTGCGCGCGGAGTCTACCACTAAACACTAAAGTCCACCAGAGCATTTTTTGTTCAATTGATAGTTTAATATTGCGCCCTCACGTAATTTCACCCAAATTGCTAATCAAGAAATAATGTAAAGCGTCTATACTGGTAAAAAAGAAAAAACGGTTTTTTCTAATACTTTTAAAAAAATATTTGCTGCCACTTAGTTCAACTTAAAAGAGTACTTTTTGAAAAGCCTTCGTTCTGAAATATCATTCAATACGCTTGCGTCTATATCCGTTGTCAGTGCGCTGATTATTGGTCTGTCTATCTATGTCTATGAGAAGCTTTACGTTGAATTTGTGTCTGCAGAAGTAGATGCTATAAGTGTAAACATAGCTGTTGATCTCATC
Source organism: Alteromonas sp. 5NW40-0090 (assembly GCF_057552975.1). NCBI lineage: Bacteria > Pseudomonadati > Pseudomonadota > Gammaproteobacteria > Alteromonadales > Alteromonadaceae > Alteromonas > Alteromonas sp. 5NW40-0090. The sequence continues at coordinate 30,347 of NZ_BAAJLT010000007.1, read as the reverse complement.
GACTACATCGATGAGCCTGCCGGCAGTTTCAATCAAACGGGAATTTTGCTTCGTTTAGACGAGTATGAATATGCTGAAGCTGCCTATATTTTCAGTAATGACGGTACGCTGTTGAGCCATTATATCGGTCCTGCCGGCTTTAAAGGCGGGCTAACTAAACCGCAAGAAAAAATGTCTCCTCAACTCAGCCAAACTGACATCGATAAAAGTATCGCAACACTCTCCACTGGGTTACATCTCACTTCTAGCAAAGTAATAGTAGTGAAAACAGTAGGCGAAGAGGTTTTTCCCATGGGGAGACTTGCACTGGTTTTCAATCTTGAAGAAGCGTTAAAAGCAAGCCGGCAAAGATATATTGTTTTGGTCACGCCTTCCGTTGCCTTACTCATTATTATCTCGTTATTCATATCATCAAGAGCGCAGAGCAGAGCAATGCGTCCGCTGAACACCCTAATTAAAACAATGGACAGTGTAGTAGATGACAACGCTTACAATGTTAAGGTTGAGGAAGTAAACAAAGAGGAAATGCTTGCTTTGTCTCGAGCCTTCAACAATATGATGGCAAACATAAAAAAACAGTCTGAGGCGAATCGTCAAAAAAACGAAATGTTGCAGAAGCAACAGTCTCAGATGGAGCGGCTTGCTAATTTCGATGCATTAACAGGATTGCCGAATCGACAGTGCTTAATGAAGCTTTTATCAAATGAACTCGCCCTAGCGCAGAAAAATTCTCATGAATTGGGTTTGCTGTTTATCGATTTAGACGGCTTCAAAGCTATTAATGATTCTTTCGGCCACGACACGGGAGATAAGTTTCTCCTTCACATCAGTTTATTAATGGACAGTACACTTGAAGATAATTGCACATTAGGGCGTTTAGGCGGAGACGAGTTTATTGTTATTGTGCGGGAGCTTATATCGCCTAGTGACCTAGAAAAAATAGCGCTAAAGCTCGTAGAAGTAGTGTCTCAACCTCATATCATTAACCGACTGAAGCTAGACTCAAGTGCCAGCTTAGGTCTTGCACTTGCAAGCGAGTGTAAATACTCACTAACTAACCTTATAACTAACGCTGACGTCGCCATGTACAAGGCTAAAGACGATGGTAAATCTAGATTCGTATGGTTTACCGATGAAATGCTGGCACGTACCCAACGTAAAGTGCTTGTATCCACTCGCATAACTGACGCTCTTGAAAACGACGCGTTTTACCTCACTTATCAAGCAAAAGTGGATTCAGATAAGAACATCACGGGTTTTGAGACTCTGCTTCGCTGGAAAGACGAAGTGTTAGGTCAGGTTTCCCCAGGTGAGTTTATTCTTGTCGCAGAACAAACTGACAAAATATCACAAATAAGCCTATGGGTTTTAAAGCAACTTCGGTACGAATTCCCGCTTCTCCTTGAAGCCTTTGGCAGCAACGTCGTTGTATCTGTTAACTTGAGTCCTCACGATTTAAACAACCACAATGTCACGCAATTTTTACTCCACGAGTTAAATATAGGCAAACTCCCCGCTTCAAACTTAGAAATTGAGATTACGGAATCTGCTTATATGAATAATTTCAACGTGGCGAACCCGTTTTTTGCATCACTGAAAGAGTTAGGCTGTAAACTTGCCCTTGATGATTTCGGTACAGGCTACTCTTCTCTGAGTTATTTAACGCAGTTTGATATAGACACACTAAAAATAGACAGAAGTTTTGTAAGCAAAATAGGTGAGTCTAAGCAATCAGAAATGATTACCAAGACCATCATTGATATGGCTAAAAGTTTGAACTTTTCTGTGTGTGCAGAAGGCGTTGAAACACACGAACAAGCCAATTTTTTAATACGCCAGGGGTGCAATACGCTTCAAGGCTTTCTTTACAGCCGACCAATTCCACTGATGGAATTGGTTGGTAAAACTACGAATCAATCGCAAAACGCCTAATATGTACGGTTACTTAAAAGCTTCGATAAACCACCTTAACATTTTCGGGTAACGCCGTTCCAGCAGGAACATAACCTATCGCACCTTCAGTATTTGTTACGTGCTCAAGCAATGCGTCTAAATTATTGAACTCAACAGGCGGCGTTTGTCGTCCACTAAAGCGCATTTGAGCCCAATAGGATTGAATTCGTGATTCGGTCAAAGCAATTATCTTGGTGTTGAAAATGGCCCGCGCTCTATTGCCTGGGCTCATAGCTACGGGTATTAAGGCATCGCTGGAGGATGTTGTACTTCTCATGAAAAGATTACGTACTTCTGCTTTTGTTAGTGCGAAATTTTGTTCAGAAACGTTTGCGACTACCCAAACACCATCTTGCGCAACGGCTATACGAGAACAAAGTAAGAGAAAGAAAATGAGCATGTGTTTTCGCATTAAAATACCCACTCTACTGCCACTTGATACAAGGCCGTATTTCTATCGAAATTATTCTCTTTAATGTCGTAAAACGATGATTTTCCTTCTTTACCGTCAAGAATCGATAGTTCACCTTTAAGTGCAAGATTGGTTTTCACATCCCATCGAGCGCCTAGTGTCCAGGTATCAAGGTCATCTGTAGGGAAGAAGCTATTTAGTTGCTCAACAGCGAAATAAAGTTGATCTAACGCGGGAGACACACCTACTGGAATAGTGTTTTCGATGGTATTGAGTGATTGCCTAGATGAAGCATAGGTCAGATGTAAAAGGACTTCATCAATATAGTAACCATATGAGACATAGAAACTTTCTAGGTTGGCAAGCACATCGATATCAGACGAAACTTTCATCCATTCGCCGCTTACATACCAGTTTAGTGCGTCATAGCTGACACCCAACAAAAATGAACCTGCTCTGTCATTAATTTCAAAATTCTCAGCTATAGAATTAAAACCTGCGGCTTTTAGCCCCTGTAGCAGGGGAGCAATTTCATCAATGGTAGTTTCAACTTTAGGCGCGTTAACAGTGGCAGTTCTCAATTGCAAGCCACCATAGTTGACTTCGATCACACCACCGAACAAGTTGTCTACCTCAACATCTACATTAATACCGCTAGACTCTAGCTCATCTTCATACTTTCCATAGTAAGCTTCAAAATCAACCACAACATCGCCAAATGACCTTCTCAATCTAGTATTTGCACCTTCATATTGAGAAAACAAATAACTGCTGTAGAGTTGTTGCGGCGCGTTGATCCAGGGGTACGCAAACCCAACATCGATAACATCAGAGTACTTCAAAAAAGGTGTACGAAGCCGGCCAGCGTTAATTTGAAAACTTTCACTAGGAGCATAGGTTAGATACAGCCACTCTATCCCTGTCTCCCTGTCATCGTCAGTGTGAAGAAGAAGTTGACTTGACACGGAGAATGAGGACGACAAAGTATAGTCAGCTTGAAGTGCTATGAGCGACTTTTCAGAAAAGCTTATGCTGTTGTCATAACCTTCATAGGTAGCTTTTTCAGTATCTATTTTGCCGGCAACCGCCCTTGCAAAACCGGAAAACTCGAGCCCTTCCGTTCGCCCTACGGGAGCAAATAAAAATATGCCGGTAGCGATAATAACAGGCAGCAACATCAATTTGGTCATAGTCAATTTACATTTAAAAGTGTTTAAGGCTTAGTACTGTTTGTATCGCCTCTACTGAACAACTACATTAATGATAGCTTGGTAGGAAGATAACTCCAATCAAAACACCGAAGAATCAAGACGCTGGCTCAACTACCACCGTTTTAAATTAATTAAGTGTCGAGTTGCGCCTCCCCATAAATTCCAAATGAAATCTAGACACTAAATGCCAATCTTCTTATGAAAAATAACAAGTAATCGCACCACTAATTAGGAAAGAAAGCATCGTTTTTTAAGGCTCCGCAGTACTTTACTGACGCCTTTACTAACACCCCCCTGCAGGAACTAGACGCGCGATGCATCAAAATTTTCGTAATCGCAGTGTGTTACTTATTCCAGTATCTTTTTGAAAAGCGCTGCATTTTTTCTATCTAAACGACAAATATTTTTATGAATGAAGAATAGAGGTTAATGTGAACCACCTTTAATCTTTAAATAAAAAATAAATTAATAAACAAATACATATGAGCAAAAGACGCTTAATTCAAATAACATTAAAACTAGATAACATCAGTATTTTGCATCTATTTCGCTAGGAATTAACACTAAAAAAGGTATATCCAGCTTTCAATTATTGTTCAATTTTTATTAGATGAATAAAAAAAGCTTTACCATATTTGTTATAACAGATAAAAAGCGCGCAGTTATCCCATGCTCAAATTACATCCACGCTGCCGCAGTGTGGTAAACAAGTGAAGTAGAAAACATGAATGTTGATAGTTTAGTCCAGCACTTTGAGGAAAAGTTGGCTTTAGTCAATGCATCAGTGATGTCTGATAGCTTTGTTATCCAGCTTACAATAATTGCAATTATTTATTGCGTTGCGTTTGTGCTTGCACGACAAGTAAAAAAGCCATTTAAGTTTACCCGAGAAAAGCCACAGCAAGGCGCACATACTATGCACGGCTTTTTATACAACCTTGGTGAGGCACTATTCCCGCTTATCACTATAAGTATGCTAAAGCTCACTACCGTCCTGGGTATGCAATTTCAGTTTGATGCATGGCTATTGGAAATAGCCGTTGTTGTAGCCCTTATGCTATTTGTTAATTCCTTGATTACCGGCTTTGTCGAAAACAACACCATTGCAGCGTTTATGCGATGGGTGGGTTTACCTATCCTATTTTTACACTTAGTTGGCGTGCTTCCGCTGATAACTTCAGCATTGGAGTCAATGGCAATATCAGTCGGCAACGTCGAAATTTCAGCATATGGCGTAACAAGAGTGTTGTTGTTTGGTGGCTTGCTGTTCTGGCTAGGCCGTAGCTCGAACGCCATTGGTCAAGATATTATTCGAAACCATAAGTCACTCGACGTTTCTACCAAAGAAGTATTCGCAAAGCTGTTTGAAGTTGCCCTGTTCTGTGTGGTCTTTCTTTTATTGCTTAACGTTATGGGAATTAACCTTACCGCATTAGCCGTGTTCGGTGGTGCAGTAGGTGTGGGTTTAGGCCTAGGTCTGCAATCCATCGCATCAAACTTCATTTCAGGCATCATTATTCTATTGGATAAGTCGTTGACCGTAGGCGATTACGTTGAATTGGAAGACGGGCAGAAAGGTATCGTCAGAGAATTTAAAATGCGCTATGCCGTATTAGAGACTTATGACGGTAAAGATGTACTGGTGCCTAACGAAAAGTTCATCAGCTCCTTGCTAATAAACTGGACACACAAAAACCAAAAACAACGTTACCGCATCGACTTTTCCGTCGCCTATAAAACTGATATCCGCGCCATGGTAGAGATTATTAAAGAGGCGGTATCGGAACATCCGCAGGTGATCAGTGGCGATGATGTTCCATTTGAAGAGCTTCCTGACTGTGAAATAGATAGCTTTGGCGACTCTGGCGTTAACATGTTCGTTGAGTTTTGGATGGAGGGTGTGGACGATGGTAAAAACCGCGTGGGTGGCGATTTGCTGCTTACTGTGTTTGAAACATTACGCGAGCACAATATTGAAATACCGTTCCCTCAACGCGAAGTAAGAGTTATCAACGAACAAGGCATTGGTATTCGAAATACCACACCGTAGCTATACTCGCTCATGACATGAGCGCTTTCAGTCATACCTTCGCGCTGGCTAAAACCTAGCGCGAAGTGTATCCCACTGCCACTCTTGAGCAGACAAACCTAACGTCTGGACAAACTTTGTATAGTCTTCTTTGCCCATCGCTGACGCTACGGTTTTTAATTGAGATTTGGCTTTTATTGCTTTTACCTGCAGTAACTCTAATCGCTTATCGGCACTTGAATCGAAGTTTTCACTGATGATTGCATTCGCTTTATTGGTCGCTTCCCATGCTGTAATAACATAGCCCACCAGCTTTATGTACACACCGAGCATACGCTTTCGCTCAAATATGTTCTCAAACAGTGAGCCGGATAACAACTTTTGGAAACTGGCCTCTGTTTCTAAGGCCACAAATTGCTCTGCGTTCTTTAGCTCATTCAACACATTGTGTAAAAGCTTAATGTGGGCGTGTGTATTAAGTGCATCAACGTGAAGTGCATTAATATCGTCGCTTAGCATTTCTAAATTGACCAACGTTCGTTGAAGACTAGCCATTGTGGTAATTGTCTGTAGAAGCGAAAAATAAAGAATTAGTGTATCGAATTAAAAGTGGGTTTGCGATGGTCTAGCGGTCGTTTTAATCACATTAAGAATTCATAACACAACGTATAAAAATCAAATAAAAAAGGCGCCGAAGCGCCCTTTTAGTCTTTATGTCTGTCGAGAATTAGCGGTTAAACTAATCCGCGATAGCAGTTCTACCGCATCTATTTACCCAAGCTGGCGTTTAGGTCGTGACGTAAATCAAAACGGTCTAATGTCATCACTTTGGTCCAAGCGTCGACGAAGTCTTTAACAAAACGGCTTTTCGCGTTGTCATAAGCATAAACTTCGGCAACTGCACGCAGCTCACTGTTTGATCCAAAGACCAGGTCCACAGGCGTACCTGTATACATAACTTCACCAGTACTTCTGCTTACACCTTCGTATACCGACGGGTTATCCGTTTTTCTCCACTTAACGCCCATATCTAGTAGCGTTACGAAGAAGTCGTTGTTCAGCGTGCCCACTTTGTCGGTAAATACACCGTGGCTAGAGCCACCTGTGTTAGCTCCTAATGAACGCAAACCGCCAAGTAGAACAGTCATTTCTGGTACCGTTAGATTAAGCTGATCAGCTTTATCTACTAGCATATCAGTTGGCGAACGATAACTCGCTTCTGCATTGTAGTAGTTTCTAAACGCATCGGCTGTTGGCTCTAACAAAGAGAAAGAGTTCACGTCAGTCTGTTCTTGAGTTGCGTCTGTACGACCTGGAACTACAGGTACGGTCATTTCAACACCCGCATCTGCCGCTGCTTTTTCAATGGCTGCAGCTCCACCAATAACAATCAAGTCAGCTAATGACACTTTCTTCTTAGAGAACATGCGCGAGTTGTAGTCTTCTTGCAACTCTTTGAGCTTCGAAACAACAGCTTTAACCGTTTCAGGTTCGTTAGCTTCCCAGCTCATTTGTGGTTCTAGCGCGATACGAGCACCGTTCGCACCACCGCGTAAGTCAGATGCTCGGAAACTTGCTGCCGCTGCCCAAGCCGTTTTCACAAGCTGCTGAACGGTTAAGCCACTGTCTAAAATGTCAGCTTTAAGCTTCTTAACATCTTTATCAGAGATCATCTTATAGTCAGCTTTAGGCACTGGATCTTGCCAGATGAAGTTTTCTTCTGGAATATCGTTACCCAAGTAACGTGCTTTAGGACCCATATCGCGGTGAGTTAGCTTGAACCACGCTTTAGCAAACGCTGTTTGGTACTCCTTAGGATCTGCCAAGAAGCGCTCAGCAATTTTACGATACTCTGGGTCGTACTTGAGCGCCAAGTCAGCTGTGGTCATCACAGGAGGATTTTTCTTACCTTCTACGTGCGCATCTGGTACTGATTTATGAAGCGATTCATCGGTAGGGATCCACTGGATAGCACCGGCAGGACTGCGAGTTTGCTTCCACTCAAAGCCCAATAAGTTTTGAAGATATAGGCTCGTCCATTTAGTAGGTAGCTGTGTCCAAGCCCCCTCTAAACCGCTCGTTACTGTGTCTTCCGCATTGCCTTTACCGCAGTTGTTTTTCCAGCCTAGTCCCTGCTCTTCTAAGCCTGCACCGCCTGGCTCAGCTTCTAAACAATCAGCAGGTTTGTGCGCACCATGCATTTTTCCGAATGTATGGCCACCAGCAATTAGCGCTACGGTTTCCTCGTCATTCATCGCCATGCGGCCAAATGCCGTGCGAATGTTTTTCGCTGAACCCATAGGATCAGGAACACCTTTCGGGCCTTCAGGGTTAACGTATATTAGGCCCATGTGCGTTGCCCCCAACGGGCGCTGAAGCTTACCGTCACGCTCTTCACGATCGCTCGCAAGCATTTCTACTTCTGGTCCCCAGTAAACCATGTCAGGTTCCCAATCGTCAGTACGGCCACCTGCAAAACCATAGGTATCAAAACCCATGTTTTCCATGCCTACGGTACCAGCGAGGATCATCAAGTCACCCCAAGATAAACTTTCACCATACTTTTGCTTAATTGGCCAAAGTAGGCGGCGGGCTTTATCTAGGTTACCGTTATCGGGCCAGCTGTTCAGCGGATCAAAACGCATTTGGCCACCATCACCACCGCCGCGACCATCTAATGTACGGTAGGTACCGGCGCTGTGCCATGAAAGACGAATAAAGAAAGGGCCGTAATTACCGAAGTCAGCAGGCCACCAGTCTTGAGATGTGGTAAGCAGTTCGTTTACGTCTTTTTTCACTTCATCGAGATCAAGTTTTGCAAACGCTTTGGCGTAACTAAAATCTTCACCAAGTGGATTTGAACGGTTGTCATGATCTCGAAGCGGTGAGAGATCAAGTTGATCGGGCCACCAAAACTGGTTTGTTTTTGCTTGAAACGCTTTAGACATGCCCGTGCCTTTAGCACCAGCGGGTTTACTAATTTGATCGTTGGCAATAGCCCCTGTTGCACCAAGCGATAGGGCAATAAGTACTGATACTGTGGTTTTTTTAAACCTGTTTATAGTCATGTTTTTTTCCCGTCTGAGTTTGTTGTAGTCCAAAGCGTGAGTGCGAATTACATCACCACCTTGTTAACATTTTGTTTACCTCATAAGCAGTTAAAAGATAGACAGGCTTAGAGAATATTTACAGTTGATAAAATGAATTCAACTGATTAAAAAATCCAATCAATAAAAAAAGACCAAAATTCATAAGCTTACAAAAAAACATTAAGATCACCCAACGGTTGACCCCAAAAAAACTTGTGATGCTTGTCGACCGATCGAACATCTGTGAATCTCTTTCAATGGTTATGAAAATTTTTCGCCTTTAATTTTTTAAACGTAGGTTCAACTTCCAAAAGCGATTAATAAACAAACAGATACGCAATGCATTATGTAAAGTTTGCTCTCAATTGAAACGAAATTTGAAATTTCTACCATGGCACAGCAATTGATACAGAGAGTATGTAATCAAGACGCATTAGCTTCATAAAAGAAGTCGATGGAATGTTAAGAAGTAATGAGGATGAACTTATGAAAAACACACTTAAAACACTTACTGGAATTGCCGCGGTTGCATCTTTAAGCGCCATGGCGTCTTTCGGTGCCCATGCTCAATCAAATCAAATTGAAGCAAAAGACAGTGGTTTCTACGTAGGTGGTAATTACGGTTATCTACGTGTTGAAGGTGAGGATGACTTTGACGACGACAAAGACGTTTGGCAAGGCCTTGTGGGCTATAAGTTTAACGAGTGGATTGCGATTGAAGGTGGGTACATCGATTTTGGTGACTACGGCAACGACATCGCAGGTGCTGAAACCGACGGTTACACTGCAGCCATTAAAGGCATTCTACCACTAACGGAGCGTTTCTCGCTGTACGCGAAAGCTGGCCAACTTTGGTCAGAGACAGAATACAACTTTGCAGGTATTTCACGTGATAACGATGATGAGAGCCTTTTCGTAGGTGCAGGTCTGAGCTATGCGGTTACTAGCAACTTTTTAGTGAACGCTGAATACACGGTATATGACACGGAGCTGGATGCAGACGAAGCGTTTGACGACATTGATGATACTGATTTTGAAACTGATCTAAAACAGGCAAGTATCGGGGTAGAATACCGCTTTTAATTGAACACGAAGCATCTGTTTTTAGTTTTAAACGGATAATCTGTGAAAGCCTTCGTCATTTAACGAAGGCTTTTTTGTGTTAACCATCTATACGCTGAATAAGTTGGGCTAACTCTTCTATTTTTGATACCGTTGTCTTAACAAGGTTATCAATTTCATTTGACGATGATTGTGAGTTACCTGCCAGCGTTCTTACTTCATCAGCAACGACAGCAAACCCTCGCCCCATTTCTCCCGCTCTGGCCGCTTCAATGGCAGCGTTCAGCGCTAACAAATTAGTCTGTTCAGAAATTGAGTTAATTGTGCCAACAATGTTACTAATAGTTTGGCTGGTCACTAAAAGTTCTTTCATGGCGTCTTGTGTATCATTCACCGCTTGCTTTCTCGACGTAACGTTGATAGCAAAGAACACGTACCGCGTTACTTGCCCATTGAAATTTTTAAGTGCACTTATTCGCGCGTCAAACGCCAAGTAATTACCCCCAATATCAAACTCAGCAATTTTTGAAACGAATCCAGATTTCTCTAATTTTGATTTATCCTCTTTAGTGAGAGTTCCCATAACTTCGCTAGCAAATGTTTCTGTACTCATCACGCCTTTTAATGTTTCACGAAGTAGTTTGTTGGCCTCAATAATTTTGCCGCTAGGTTCGATTTCAAGTAGTACCAACGCACTTCCGATTGCCTTCAACTTGTTAGTAAAGTCGAGTGCCATTTGTTTTACTCGGGTGATATCAGCCTGAACGGCAATGAAATTGACTAAATTTCCCTCTTTGAAGACGGGGTTTATCGATAGTGACGTCCAGTAAGGCGCACCATTCTTTTTGTAATTAAGGATCTCATCGTAAAAGGCTTCGCGGTTTTTAAGTTTTTGTCGTATTACGCCAACGGTCCGCTGATCAGTCTCTTCGCCTTGTAAGAATGAGCCCGGCTTTTTGCCTTTGACTTCTTCAAGCTGCCAGCCAGTGAGCCGGTAAAATCCATTGTTCACATATTCTATTAGTCCGTTGGCGTCGGAAATAATAACTGCGTTATCCGTCTCGTTAGCAACAAGAGAAAGCATTCTCTGCATCTCTCGCTGTTCAACCTCTTCGGTAACATCTTTTATGAAGGCCGTATAAAGCGTTCTATCAGCGAGTCTTACCTTCGACAACGAAAGCCTTCCCCACAAGCTTTTTCCGTCTTTTCTCTCTACTTTTACTTCGCGGCTCGTGCCGACTATCTTATCTTGACCCGTTTCTCTATTCGCGTTCACGTAATTGTCGTGGTTTGCTTGAATCTCTTGGGGAACAAGCATCTTCACATTTTGTCCGATAACTTCTTCTCGCGCGTACCCCCACAACTTTTCAGCAGATGCATTGAATAAGGTGACATTGTTGTTCTCGTCTATACACACCACCGCATCTAGTGCTTGCTCCAGGGTTTGCTCCACAATTTCTCTAGATTCACGCTCTTCTGTAACATCACGAACAAACGCAGTGTAATGCTTTTTGCCTTGGACAATAACTTGTGACAGGGCCAACTGCACCCAAATACGCTCACCGCTTTTGGTTTCCAGTTCAACCTCTCGTGAGCTTCCAACAATCTTATTAATATTGGTTTGTCTGTGTGAATTGACATAGCTATCGTGATTCGCTTTATGCTCTTGTGGTACCAATATTTTTATATTTTTTCCCAATACCTCGCTAGGCGTGTAACCCCATAAATTTTGAGCTGCGCCGTTATAAAACGTGATGTTATTTTTCTCATCAATCGTCACGACCGCGAGTATCGACTGCTCTAGTGCCTGCTTCGACGCGTCTTCTTTGGGAAAAAACCTCATTAACTTATCCTTTTGTATAACCCTAAAGCTATATAGAAGATGTTCAAACCTTTTTCCAGTTCTGAGCATTAATCTCGCCTTGTTGTGAAAAAATTACACAGATTTAACTGAAACTCGCTTTCAAAAAGTTGATAAAAGCTAAACAAATAAATTAAATCATATACTTAACATTCCTATCCCCACTGATTAATAAGGTATGAATTCTGCAATGTCCCATAGATAAATAGATAAATAGATATGTAGATCGGTAAAAATAGGTAATGAACCATGCAATCAGGTAAGAGTGTTTTTCAACCAGGTCAAAACTGTTGGGTAGAGAGCAAAGCGCGTTTTTCCACGCCTCTAATAGATTGCGGGAACTATTACAAAGCGCTACACAGCTCGATAGTCAAAGCGAAGCACAGTATTTTTATTGTGGGTTGGGATATTGATAGTCGTATTCGCCTGTTACGAGGTGACGATGAAGCCTCTAGCGAAGCGCCTAGTGTTATTAGCGACTTGCTTAAATGGAAAGCTGAGCAAAACCCCGATATTAAAATCTACCTATTGCGATGGGACTCGTCATTAGCCTTTTTTGCGCAACGTGAGATGTGGGCTAAAGAAGTATGGGAAGAGAAAACGCCAGATAATGTTCAAACGGAGCTCGACGATACTATTCCTATGGGCGGAAGTCAGCATCAAAAAATCGTGGTTGTTGACGACGAACTTGTTTTTTCAGGCGGCATGGATGTGTCGACCAATCGTTGGGATACCCGAGACCATCCAGTGGTTTCCGAAGAAAGAGATGGTCCTGACGGTGAGTATGGTCCGTTACACGATGTACAAATGGTTTCGAGCGGTCCCGTCGTTGCCGATTTTGCGCAGCTTGTTAGATGGAGATGGCAGCGCGTGGCTGAAGAATCTCCTATCGACATGCGTGAAGAGGCACGTATTGACGAAAATGCCCCTCTGCCGGATGTATGGCCTGAAGACTTCCCCCCTCTTTTTGAAAACGTAGAGTGCGCCCTTGCCCGCACCATCCCGTTTATGGATGAAGTAGAGCCGGCTCAAGAAGTTCGCCATATGCTGCTTGACCTGATCGGTGAAGCAGAGTCGGTTATATACATCGAAAACCAATTCACGACCCGTCAAGAAATTGCTGAGGCTCTTAACAAGCAACTAAAGTTAAAGCCAAATCTTTCGGTCATCATTGTGAGCTCTTACGAGCCAAAAGGTAAGTTTGAATGTGAAGCCTTTTGGGCAAGTCGAATCGAATTTAAAGCAATTTTGGAAAAAGGGATCGACCCCAATCGAGTCAAACTGACTTATTCTTCAATCGAAGATATGCAAGGTCGCAAGGCGTACAAACGCATTCACTCTAAGGTGATGACAATAGATAACAAGTACCTTGTTATCGGCTCTTCAAACCTAAGTAATCGTTCAATGACATTAGATACAGAGATTGATACGGTTATATTCGGCAATAGCAACGACAATCGAGCATGTATAGAACAAGTAAGAAATGACTTACTTGCTGAGCATACAGGTCGTGATATAGATGCAATGCCGGAAATATTTAACAGCCAATATCCTGTTGAAGCATTGATGCAGGGTCAGATCGCACACGGCTATGTGCTTACTGAGGTCCGTGATGAAGTATTCACAGAGCACTCGGTGAAAAATGTATTTCGCGCACTATCAGACCCAGAAGAACCACTTATTTCAGTACCCACACTTGACGGTGACGCGCTACCCGCGCGCAACCCTAAGCGTCGCAGCATAATGATTTTAATTGGTGTTGCTATTATTGCGGTACTTGGTGGGTTGATGTTTTGGGCTAGCCAATCAATCCCATGGTTGAGCTCAGACAGTATCAATGCCTTTTTGGAGAAAAGCAGGGGCACTTATTTTGCTCTTCCAACAGTTTTGCTCGTCTATGTAGTTGGCGGCGTTCTATTCTTCCCTGTGACTGTACTCTCTCTGGCAGTAGCCGCTATTTTCGGTCCAATATGGGGGCCTATTTACGGCATAATGGGCGCACTAATGAGCTCAGCGATTATGTTTGGTCTCGGAAAGCTATCGGGTAATGTCGGCCTTCGAAAAATTGGTGGGCCAAAGGTTGCAGCAGTTGATGAAAAATTGAAACGTAGTGGCATAGTTGGTGTGGCGGCAATTCGCATGTTGCCTATTGCCCCCTTTAGCCTGGTGAATTTGGTTGCGGGCATTTCATCTATCGGCATTTTCCAGTTTTTAGTCGGTACATTTTTGGGAATGTTCCCGCCTATGATTGCGAAAGGCCTTGTTGGCGACTCAATTGCTCAAATTTGGCAGAACCCTTCTGTGGAGACTATTAGCTACCTTGTGGGCGGAATCATTATGTGGGGCCTCATGATATGGGGTTCACAAAAATTTGCACGCTATTATCAAGCTAGAAAGGAGTCAACTGGTGACGCGGCACAAACGAGTAACAGTAGGAAAGATGAGGGCGAAAAATGTGCCGCATAGTGACCTACAATATTCATAGTGGCGTGGGTAGAGATAAGCGGCATGACTACAAACGCATAGGGCAGTTTCTGGCAAACAGCGGCGCTGATATCGTACTACTTCAAGAGATGGATACACGGCCCGTTGAACGTGACACCGCTCAGGATATTGAAGACATATGTGCAAACAATACGTTCAAACTGATCCCCTCGCCTGCCATAAGAGAATCGAATGGTTGGTATGGAAATGCCATATTGACGCGATTTGACGTGTTGAAACACGATACTGTGGATGTAAGTCAGAAAGGGCGACAGCCAAGGAACGTGCAAATTGTCGAATTGAAGACTGAAAAAACGCCACTCACAGTGGTAAATACCCATAAAGGCCTGAAAAAGCTTGAGCGTCGTTCGCAGTTCTCCATGCTTCACGAACACCTTTCACACCTTTTGGAAGAAAGAAAAAAACCGTTATTTCTAGCCGGTGATTTTAACGAGTGGCAGTTTTTTTCTAAGGCATTTAAAGGATTAAATCAGTTGCTATCTCAGCAAAAAATCGGCGCTACGTTCCCCAGTCAATTTCCGGTTTTTTCTTTGGACCGAGTATGGGTAACAGAGGATATCGAAGTGAAGTCGTGCAGAAAGCTTAAAAATGCAAAAACTAGGGTGTATTCTGATCACTTACCGGTGTTAGTGGATATTGTCTTGCCTGAATCGTAAATCTGTCTGTGTTCTGTAACGTTGCAAGTTCGAAAGTGTTGTATTATGCCGATTTCACGGCAAACGCAGAGGCCGCAAATTCCAGCGTGCCACACCAATGGTTTAGTGCGTTCTCTTTCGCTACGACTTTCCGAATAATATCGATAATGCTTCCATAGTCGAGCGCAGACTTTCTTTGTTTGTTTGTCGCCGCCAGCACGGTTCTATGCATTTCAGGCTGAGTAATTTTGAGTGTCGATACCAGCCCTGACTCTCTTAAATGGAAAATAGCCGAGGTAGGTAAGATCATCACGCCCTCACCTTGCATTACCTGCCTTAACCCTGTCATAAGCTGCCCTGAGTAAGCGAGATCATGTTTCAAACTCACTCCCGTAGCCCTCTCATAATCGGCAATAAGCTGACCTAGTGCATCTTTGTTTCCAGGTGACAAAAGGGGTAGCTCACTAATCTCCCAAAAATTTATAATCGCTTTATCTCGAAGCTTGGCATACTGGGTGTAGGCTGAAGAAGCGGAGAAAACGAGGTGTAGTTCTTCTTGAATTAAAGGCGTCACACTCATGAATTTAGGGTCTACTGCCTGCTGGTAAGTCAACGCAATATCCACCTGCTTAGAATCGAGCCAATCGTTGATTGTGTATGAAGGCCCAGTGCTGATTTCTACTTTTAAATTTTTATGATTCTTCGTAATCTCAGTTAATAGCGGCAGTGAAAGTACGTTTCCAATAGAGGGGAGCATGCCTATTTTTATCACCCTTTGCTGCCCTACATGAAACGCCTCTAACGCTGTTTTTACGTTGTCAATTTCACCCATTATTTTTTCAGCGTGCGTATAAAATACTTCCCCTGCGGGTGTTAAGCTAACCCCTGAAAAGCTTCTTTCTAACAGCCTCGCTTTTACTTCCCGTTCTAGACTCGCTAGTTGCTGACTAATAGCAGGTTGGGCAATATCCAGGGCGCGAGCCGCTGCAGCTATACTGCCTTTTTGCACCGTAGTAATGAAGTAATGTAGCTGTTTAGAGTGCACTAGTTCCCCTCTTGAACATGGCTGAGTTTGAAACGCGTTGAATTGCCGTTGAAAGAATCTCTGATAAAGGCAGCAAGGTATATGCCATTCCATTAGGTTATATGCAGCGAAAATGTAAAATATGAAGGCCGTTCTTGAATTAAAAAAATCTCATATAAGATACTACTTAAGTCTAATGCCAAGAAAATCGCGAGCTTCGAGATGGCTCAATATTTTTTTTATACCCCTGAATATTCTTCTTTCTTCCACCAGCGGCAAAGAGTTTTTAGCCTAGTTCCTGTACACGAGTTACACAACAACAATTACAAGATGCCTCTGCATCAAAGTGGTGCTCGTGCGTGCCAAGAAAGAGTGCAAGTTCTAACAACGCGCATTCATAAATTAAGTAGCAATAAGCACGATTGGGAACACTAATGAAACAAAAGAAACTCCACACTGCAGTACGTTACGCACTTACCGGATTAACTCTCTTCACCACCTCAATGTTTGCGCAGGCACAAGAAGTTAGTGAAGAAACCACAGAAGCAAAAGACCTAGAACGTATAGCCGTTGTTGGCGCGCGTGGGGCGCCGCGCTCAGTAACAAGCTCACCTGTTCCCGTTGATGTGCTAACCGCAGAAGACGTAGAAGCCGTAGCGTTTACCGACATGAACAATGTGTTAATGACCCTTGTACCTTCCTACTCTGTTGGCAGACAGCCTATTTCAGACGGCGGTACCTTTATTCGTCCCGCAACGCTTCGAGGTATGCCCACAGACAAAACCTTGGTTCTAGTGAACTCAAAACGTCGTCACAGAGCAGCACTTGTTTCAATCGGTGGTTCCGGCACACAAGGGCCAGACATTGCCACAATACCTACCGCAGCTATTCAAAGTGTAGAGGTATTGCGTGACGGTGCAGCAGCCCAGTATGGCTCCGACGCCATCGCAGGTGTAATCAACTTCCAGCTTAAAAAAAATACCGAAGGCGGCTCTTTCACTATCGACTATGGCACTTACTATGAGGGTGATGGAGACCAAGTTACCGTTACAGGAAATAAAGGCTTCGCCCTTGGCGATGATGGCTTCTTTAGCATTTCTGCCGAGTATTCAGATAGTGAAGCAACGTTCAGAGGCGAACAATATTGTGAACCATGGTTCTGCGTAGACGAGCAGTCAGACGAATACATCGCAAATGCAACTGCTATGGCCAACAGTGTTCACGGTTCTGATGTGGTACAACCTTGGGGTCAACCTAATACCAGCGGAAAACGGGTCTTTTTCAACTCTGGATACGCGCTTAGTGCTGAAGCCGAACTTTACGCTTTTGGTAACTATTCAGAAAGTGAGGGTGACGGCTCTTTCTATTACCGTTATCCGGGCAACGGCACTATTGAAGACATTCGCCTTGAAGATGGCTCTATATGGAATCCGACAGAATTTTTCCCGGGTGGCTTCACTCCACGCTTCTTCGGAGATGTCACTGATTACTCATTGGTAGGTGGCATAAAAGGTATGTCTGGCGACCTTACCTACGATATCAGCGGTCGCTACGGGAATAACGAAATTTCTTATACGTTATCGAATACTATTAACCCGTCTCTTGGTAATGAATCGCCTACGTCATTTGAGCCAGGCGACCTGACTAACGAAGAAACGCAATTACAAGCTGACTTCACCTACGACCTGAGCGGTTACGTTCTCGCTTTTGGTGCAAGTTACTTAGATGAGTCTTATGAAATTTCTGAAGGTGAGGTAAGCTCGTACTTTGCGGGGCCTTATGCCACATCTGATCCATATGGGTTCTGTGACGGAACCGCTGCTACCGCCGCAGGTTTAGCCGTTATCGCAAATGGTTCAACATTAAATTGTGCCAACTTTACCGACAATGATAGCGATGATGACGGTATTGAGGATGACGGAATAGCAGGTGTAGACGCTGTTTATACCGTGGTGGGTGTAGGCTCCAATGGTTTCCCAGGTTATTCACCAGATTACTCAGGCTCGTATGAACGTGACTCTTATGCGATATACACCGATATCTCGGGTGACATTACTGACGAGCTATTTGCACAAGCAGCATTGCGCTATGAGGACTACTCAGACTTTGGCTCTGAGGTAGTTTATAAAGTAGCAGCATTCTACCAGCTGAATGACGACGTAGGTTTTAGATCTTCATTTGGTACAGGCTTCCGCGCCCCCACTCCAGGTCAGCAGGGTACTACTAACGTATCTACACGATTACCTAATGGTTTTCCAGTAGCAACAGGCTTATTCCCAGCAGGAGGAGAAGTTGCGCAGGCTCTTGGTGCTGATGAACTTTCACCTGAAAAGTCGACCAACTTTACCTTAGGTATGACGGCTAACTACGGTGACGCAACGCTTACCGTAGATTACTACCATATTAAATTAGAGGACCGTCTCTACTCTGTATCCACACGTGATGTATCCACTACGGTCGTCACCGACCCAGATGCTAATGGTTACGATGCTTATCAGAATTACCTAGCCCTTGCGGGAGCAAATGTTTCTGGTGCTGAATCAATTGGTGGAGTTTTCTTCTTTCAAAACGCATTCGATACGATTACTGAGGGTTTAGACGTAGTCGCTACTTACCAAATGGAATCGAAGTACGGCTCCACCGTATTAACCGGTTCAGTTAACTACAACAAAACAGAGTTCGATTCTGATGCAAGCGCGTTCTTTGACCCTGAAGATCGATTCGATTTTGAAAATAGTACTCCTGAAATGCGTGGGGTGTTTTCAGTCACACATAGCTATGACGTATGGTCTGCAGTTGCTCGTCTGAGCTATTACGGCGAGTACGAAAACGCGGGAAGTGATGACGGAGAAATTGTAAACGAAGACAGTATTCAAACCTTCGGCGACGAATTCATGTTTGATATTGAAGGCTCCTATCTCATAAATGAAAACCTCACGTTGTCAGTGGGTATCAGGAATCTTTTCGACAACTATCCAGATGTAAGCACTAACGGCGACGCCTGTTGTGGCCAAGTTTACGACTCTGGTTCCATCGTCGACTGGCAAGGTGGGTATTACTACACGCGCCTAGCCGCACGCTTTTAATCGAGGTTATCACACACCGGCTTAGGCCGGTGTTTGCCTATTTTAACAACGGTATATAAGTAAAAAATTAAAGGTCATTCAATGTTCAAAGCTGTAATGTGTGGAGTAAAAAGTCAATGGAAATAGAACTACTGTGGTTTGTAGTTACCTTGTGTATCACCGGCGCCATTGCTGGTATCACTGCAGGGCTGTTCGGCAATGGTGGAGGTTTCGTTGTTGTTCCTGCTCTACTCGCTGTTTTTCCTTTTTTTACCCCTCCTTCTGAAGCGCTGGTAAAAGTTGCTATAGGCACATCGTTAGCCTCTATTGTCGTTTCCAGTGCACGTTCCGTTATGGCTCATCGCGCCAAAGGCGCCGTAGATTTCGATATTCTCCGTTCTTGGAGTATTTGGCTTATTCTTGGCGTTGGCGGAGGACTGCTAATCGCTAACAACTCTAGTGCAAACGGCTTAACCGTAGTTTTCGCTGCGGGTGTACTGCTTTACTCGGTGTATTTTCTTTTCCCAGAGTTCGTTGTACGCCCTGGTCTTGTTTTCAATATGCCTAAAGGCATAGGAAAAGCAGTTTTAGCATTTGTACTGGGTGGTTTCTCAGCCCTGCTTGGAATAGGCGGCGGAACTCCAACGGTTATCACCATGGTGATGTGTCAGCGCACTATACAACAAGCCGTGGCAACTGCCGCAGGTGTGGGCTTCTTAATTGGCTTACCTGGGGCCATCGGTTTTCTATTTATGAAACACCCAGACACCGCCTCTCTACCTGTTGGCACTATAGGGTATATCAATATCCCAGCGCTTATTGCTATCAGTATAGGGGCAATTTTTACGGCACCTATTGGAGCGAAGATGGCGCATAACTTTAGTGAAAAGAAGCTAAAACGATTGTTTGGCATTTATCTCGTCATTGTTTCTAGCGCAATGTTCTATAAAGCCATTTAAAATAAAAAGGAGAATATCTGTGAGTTATAACCGTTCAAGACGTTTATTTTTAGGTGGCTCGGTTGCAGCTTCTGCGATAGGTGCGACAGGCTTCACCAACTTGGTAAGTGCTCAATCTACCAGTGCAGCCGCAAGTGAAGCGGCGTCGGTCACGTATGGACCCAAACCGGGCGTGGCGAAATTAAATGCTAATGAAAACCCTTTCGGCCCCAGTCCAAAAGCCTTGGAAGCGATTGCTATCGCATCGGCTCAAGGTGGAGCCTACTACGCTTACCCTGCCGCTATGACACTGTTAGATATGATAGCAGAGCGCTATGGCATAACTAGAAAGCACATTTCTTTGAGCGCCGGTTCAAGCCCCATTCTTTCCTATGCAGCCCTAGCAGCCAGCAAAAACGGAAAAATTCTTGGGCCAGACCTCTTTTGGGATACCACGTCTAAAGCACCAGAAAAACAAGGTGCACCAGAAATAGTAAGGGTTGCCAATACAGCAGATCTCGATATTGACCTTGACGCCATGTATGCCGCTATTGATGATTCAATTGGCATGGTACATATCTGTAATCCGAATAATCCAACGGGAAAAGTGCTCGACCCAATCAAGCTTCGCGAATTCTGTATAAAAGCTTCTAAGAAAACACTGGTTTTAGTTGATGAAGCCTATAACGAACTTATCGATGAGCCACCTAAGCATTCCATGATTCCACTTGTTAAAGCCGGTCACAATGTGATTGTAGCCCGAACCTTCTCAAAGATTTATGGATTGGCTGGTATGCGAGTAGGCTACTTAATCGCGTCAGAGGAAAATACCGAGTGGATTAATCGCTACGGTATGGGCGGTTATACATTAAACCAAGCGGGCCTTGCGGCCGCAATTGCCAGCTACAATGACGATGCGTTTTTAACGTTTTCAAAAGAAAAAATTTACGAAGGAAAATCCATGGTTATGGATGCCGTTAAAGCGAATGGTTTGACAGCCCTCCCCTCAAGTACTAACTTTATTTTTGTGAATCTAGGTGACGGCAACGCCGAATATTTCCGTCAAGCTATGGCTGAAAAAGACGTTCTTATACGAGGTATTTATCGTACTTACGATAATTGGTCACGAGTGAGCATGGGCAAAATTGCTGACGTTAAACGTTATGTTGATGCCATGCCCGCCGCATTAGAAAAAATGCAGTCAATGCAAAAAAGTTAAATATCAATGGCGTGTGTCAGCATCGATACACGCCGACTCGTCTTCTCCATCTTCTTCGTACTCCTGCAACCTGTTAATTCAACTAAAAGTCTAATACGCACAAAAGTCACCTTTGTCATATACTGAAATCATCTAATAAGCAGTGTAGAGCATGACTACAACAATAATTTTTGAAGGTATTGTTGCAGTAACGCAAAAGTTGCACATACTTTACTAAAAAGGCATAACAGTAAATGCCGCTCAAGGAGGCTGTAAATGTCACTTTCTGTACTAGTTGCTGATGATTCGAAGCTGTCGAGGCGCAGCGTCATTCGCTCGCTCCCTCAAGACTTGGAGTACGATATAACCGAGGCAACAAACGGACAAGAAGCGATAAATTCACTTTCCGAAATCGAATTTGGACTTATTCTGTTAGACCTCACCATGCCCGAGGTAGATGGTGTTGGAGTGCTAGAGTTTTTACGTGCAAGACCTAACATGCCAAACGTGATAGTAATAAGTGCTGATTTTCAGCCTGAAAAACAGAAAATTGTTATGTCGCTTGGTGCCAAACGCTTTCTTCGTAAGCCTTTAGATAAAGAAGAGTTGGCAATGGCGTTGTTTGAGCTGGGGTATCTATGAGCATTGTACTACCACTGGACGAAGAGCAAAGAGATGCCCTTCAAGAACTGCTAAACATTTCAATGGGGCAAGCTGCAAACTCACTTGCTCAACTAATTGAAACCAAAATCGATATTTCTATACCTAAAATTTCAGCCGTCACCCCCACTCAGCTTTACAGCCTTCTGTTTGAAACTGAAGATGCTTTCTATACTCGTCAGTCTTTTTTGGGGGATGTACACGGTGAAGTTATGTCTGTGCTATCTCAAGCTGGTTTAAGTGAGGTCGCTACGTTAATGGACTATGAAGAACCACTGAGCAAGGAAGACATTCAAGAAATTATTTTAGAGCTTTGCAATATCTTAGCGGGCGCATGTTTAGCGGGTCTTTCCGACCAGTTGGAACTTACCACTAATTTGAACATGCCCACGTTATTCTTGCCCGATAAAGCAAACTTCGATGAGTTGCAATGGCAGCACAGCTTAGTGATGGAAGTGCAGTTTATTATCGCGATCTCGTCGTTTAGCATGCGCGTTGTTTTCTGCTTAGACGATGAATCTCTTGCACGCATGAAAGACACATTGGATGAGTTACTCGCATAATGTTTGAACAGCTGGTAGGTAAATTACCTGTCGGAATTGGAATAGTCGATGAGAATTTTAACGTCGTTTACCTGAATGACTTCTTTTTAGATCGACTTCCTCACAGTATGCGCGACAGCTATAAAGAAACGCCAGTCGTTGAGTTATTTCAAGGACAAGGTAAGTTTCTAAAACGCAGGCTAAAATCAGTATTTGTCCTACAGCACCCAAGTTTTAGCTATTGGGAGCAACGACCACATATCTTCCCCTTTAAAAGCTCTCGCCCCATAACCGGTGAAGAAACACAGATGTATCAGAATATGGAAATCTTGCCCATTAAAGACAAAAAATCGGGGCAAAAGCTAGCGTGCATCTTTCTTCAAGATGTCACCGCGCAAGCGAGTTATTTCAGAGCACAGCAAAAGCTTTCCGAAGCGCTAAAAAAAGAGCACGAAGCGCAAAGAAAGCTTATTCGCAAGCTAGATACTGCGCAAAGCCAGCTTATCCAAGCTGAGAAAATGGCCTCTACCGGGCAGCTAGCGGCAGGTATCGCCCACGAAATTAATAACCCTATTGGTTTTGTGAACGCTAACCTCAATACACTTGAGCAATACGCAACTCACCTTATTGCAATTTGTGATGGCGTTCAAGGACAACTCGAACACTTCACCGACGAGCTCAAAGAACAGATCGACGCACTGTTTGAGTCTAATCACTACGACTTGTTAAAGGACGATATTACTGAGCTAATTGCCGAGTCTACAGACGGTCTTACCCGCGTAAAAGACATCGTCGAAAACCTTAAGAACTTTTCGCTGGAGACTACCGAAGGCGTGCAAATAGTAGATATCTGCGCCGTGTGTCACCAGCTGATCACGCTTATTTCCGCCCAGTACAGCGCGCCTAAGTATAGGTTTGAATGTGAGCAGGAGAAAGTGGAAGTAATGGGGAACCCCGGGCCGTTGAAGCAGGCGCTAATGAATGTCATGATAAATGCTGCGCAGGCTATAGAAGAAAAGGGCTTCATCAAGCTTACAGTTATTGAGTCCCCTAAGACAGTGACCATCAAAATACTGGACTCGGGTTGCGGTATTCCTACAAAAAATCTAAAGCGAGTCTTTGAACCCTTCTTTACTACAAAACCCGAAGGGCAAGGTCAAGGGCTGGGCCTTTCTGTGGCTTACACTGCTATAGAACAACATCAGGGTAAAATATCGATTAGCAGTAAAGAGGCAAAAGGGACCGTAGTAGAAATTACTATACCTAAACAGCCCACGGCTGAGGCATCTACTGACGAAGGTAGTGAGAAGAACGAAGCGGAAAACCCTCAAACGGCCTAGCAACGGTTACTCAGTTCAGAGTGAGACGTTAATAATACTTATTCTGCTTGTATGTCTTCTGACTGAGCTAACAGGCAAGCTTTTTTACTTCACAGGCTTTAAATGTATATACACCCTTGCTGTTTAACGTCCGCGAAATGGCCTCTTCGTTAAGCAAGTAATTAAGGTGAGACAAACACTCTGCCACTGCAAACACCATGTTTCGGCTCGAGAGCTTGCGCTTAAACATAACCGGTAATAGCTCTGCGACCGTTTGAGGTTGCTCGCACGCATTTAACAGAGCCTTTAGGTGCTCGTGATGATGAGCAATAAGCGAATCTACTCGCTCATGCAGGCCGATAAAGGGTAGCTTGTGGGCGGGTAACACTGTCGTATCTATCGGCAAGCTTTTAAATTGCGGCAGCGTGCTGAGGTAGTCGTCTAAGGTGTTGGCATCAGGCTCTGTTGAGTAGGCGCCAATGTTTGGCGTGATAATCGGCAAAATATGATCGCCCGAAATGAGAATATTTTTTTGCTTATTGTAAAGGCACGCATGCTCAGGAGAGTGGCCGCGGCCAATGATAATCTGCCATTCGTTATCGCCAAGCGATAGCGTCATCCCATGTTTTAGACGAGTGTAGCTAATAGGTAGTGGTGAAACAACGCTGCTGTAGCCATTGCCTTCACCAGAAGTAAGCTTGTCGATCATAGATTCGTCTAAACCTGCTCGCTGGTAATATTGCACATCCCGTTCGTTAGTTGCGCCATTTCTTCCTGCCGCAAACGCTCTGGCAGTAAAATACTCAGTTTGAGACATATAGAAGGGGACGTTATACGTGTCGGCTATCCAGCCCGCTAACCCCACATGATCGGGATGTAAGTGCGTAACGATGACACCAACTATTGGCCCGTCTAATTGCTTGAATATACGCTCCCACAGCGCTTTGGTGGTGGACGTTCCTATGCCAGTATCAATGACCACCCAACCGCCTTCACCGCGGATCAGATACAAATTTATGTGGTCAAGTTCAAACGGAAGCGGCATTGTTAGCCAAAGAACACCATCGGCCACTTCTATTAGCTCGCCCGGCTCTACCTGTTTATCGAATAGATATTCCATATCGCCCTCACCTTTTCTATCGTGCATGAACTAACCCGCACAAAGACTGTACGTTTTCGTTTTAACTCGCGCTGCATACAAAAACAAACATATCTGTCGAATAGAGATCTATAGGAGTAGGTGATAACAAACGTTATACTACGCCTACTGCCGTTTCTCGTGCACAGTGGTAGCGCAGTTTTATTGCACCTTTGCGCCAGTTATTGAACAGATAATGGTAATGCGAGTTTATAAAACGTACACGCCCATGAGGCTATTTAAAGAAATTAACGTCAACAAAGCCGGTTAGTAAATCAGATTCATGTCAGCCTCAACAATACAACAAGGGTTCATACTCAATAAAGGTACGTTTACCCGGCGAGGCAAGGTGTATGTTGAGCTATGGGTAAAAACGCTCAGTAGCACCGCTAGGTTAATTTCTTCACCCCAATACCCCACTTGCTTTGTATCTGTTGATCACGCCAATGATTTACGCAATATAGCCGAGCGTATTTCAGCAAAGATCAGTATTTCAGATGACGGGTTTCACACGCTGGAACAAGTTCCTGTTGCGACAGTAAAAACCGCAACCGAATCACACATGCATCAGCTTCGCCAGCATGCGCAGGAAAGCAGTATTGTATTGTACGAAGCCGATATTCGCGTTGCCGATCGCTACTTAATGGAGCGCTTTGTGTATGGCGCGGTGGAATTCCTGGCCCCGCAACATTTCGACGATACGTCACAAATCGTTATAGAAAATGCGCAAATCAGACCCTGTCAATTCAGAACCACATTTACATCACTTAGCATAGACATCGAATGCAATGAGAATGAAGAACTCTTTAGCATTGCGTTAGCCGGTGAAGAACTCAACGTTGTGCTGCTACTATGCCCACCACATTTTGTTGGGCAATCATTGCCTGGAGAAAAAGGCAGTGCATATGAACTTATCACCGTTGAGTCCGAAAAGGCGCTGCTAGAGGCATTTTTTTCGTATCTGACATCTTACGACCCAGATATTATTTTAGGCTGGAACGTTAAGCAGTTCGACATGGCGGTACTCGAACGCCGCGCTAGGGCTAACTCGCTAAAGTATGCCATCGGCCGCCATGGCAGAGAGGCTTCTGTAAGACAGTGGGAGGATCAAACCCTTGTTGATGTGCCAGGACGATGCGTTATTGATGGTATCGAAGCACTAAAAACAATGACTTATCAATTCGAGTCGTTCTCACTCGATCACGTTTCTGAAGAACTGCTTGGCGAAAATAAGCTTATTCAGGCTGCAGACAAGCTTGAAGCGATAAAGCGTCTTTATCATAGCGACCCTATTGCACTCGCTAACTATAACTTTAAAGATACGGAACTGGTCAACCGCATTCAGGATAAAACTCAATTTATCGATTTTCTGGCGCTGCGCAGTATTCTTACCGGCTTAGATATGAGCCGCCCCGGCGGCTCAGTGGCTGCGTTTTTAAATGTGTACTTGCCTAAGCTGCACCGCAAATCTTATGTCGCGGGGGTAAGACCTGAAAATGGAGGCTTGGCTAGCCCTGGTGGTTATGTCATGCGTTCCCAGCCAGGTTTATATAAAGATGTTTTAGTCCTCGATTTTAAGAGCTTGTATCCTTCCATAATTCGTACATTTAAAATCGATCCATTGGGACTTGCAGAAGGGCTTAAGTCCCCCGACACGGCGATTGAAGGTTTTAAAGGTGCAGTATTTAGCCGCGAGTCTCATTTTCTGCCTTCCATCATTGAAAACCTATGGCTTCAGCGCGACGAGGCGAAAAAACAGAAAGACGCACCGCGATCTCAGGCCATCAAAATATTAATGAACTCCTTCTATGGTGTCCTTGGTAGTGGCGGCTGTCCCTTCTACGATCCTCGCCTGGCTAGCTCTATTACGCTGCGGGGTCATGAGATCATGCAAACCACTGCGGGTTGGATTGAAGAACTAGGCTATACGGTCATTTACGGTGATACCGACTCAACATTTGTTCATGTAGAAGGGAATGATGCACTGGGTTCGCCGTCAGAAACTGGACTTGAGCTAGCTAGCATTATTAATCGAAAGTGGACTGAGTTACTAAAAAGTGAGTTCGACATTGAATGCCACTTAGAAATTGAGTTTGAATCTCACTTTTCTACGTTTTTTATGCCGACGATCCGAGGCTCTTCCGAAGGCAGCAAAAAACGTTACGCAGGAATGAAGGGCGGTGAACTTGTCTTTAAAGGCTTAGAAAATGTCCGCTCTGATTGGACGGTACTAGCTAAAACCTTCCAGTACGAGCTGTACAAAAAAGTGTTCACCGGACAGCCTGTTGAAGACTACATAAATAGCACGATAGCAGCGATAAAGTCCGGTGAAATGGACCACGCTTTGATCTATAAAAAGCGGCTGCGAAAGCCTTTGTCGTCGTATACAAAGTCGCTGCCTCCCCACGTAAAGGCAGCGCGATTAGCGGACGAGTACTATAAAGAACAGGGGTTGCCACTTCGCTATCAGTTTAATACGACCATTGCCTATTTCATTACAGTACAGGGCCCTCAAACCGTAGAAACCGCCACGGCCCCCCTTCAATATGACCACTATATTGAAAAGCAAATCCAGCCCATTGCCGATAGTATCTTGCCTCTTATTGGCCTACATTTCGAGACAATAGCGAACGATCAACTCTCGCTGTTTTAATCTCATTAATGGGGTTCTATCTATATCTGAGATCAGCTTAAGTTTGACGTATGAAGATCTTGCAAACACTGCGACAATTTAACATAGCAATAACATTAAAATCCTCGCCTTAAAATTTTATTACCTCATCAAATCAGTTAGTTATGCATTTGGCACATTCAATGAATAATGAATTACGTAAGTCATTAGCGGTGTCAGATTGAAACTTACTTCTAATCTGCACCTGTGTTGAGGTCTGTGGACCTAGTGGTTAGGGCAATTGAGCGCCCAAGTTCACTGTAAAAGCCAGAAGGAATTTGATTATGAAGATCACAAAACTAAGTATGATTACCAGTGCTGTTATTGCTGCAACATTATCTGCTTCAGCCGTAGCAGGCCACCACGAAGAGAAGATCTCTATGGGATTTAACGCAATGGATAAGGATGGAAACGGCTATATCGTCGGTTCTGAGTCTTCTGGTGTTATTGACAGTAAGCTTCTCGAAAAAATGGATACCGATGGTGACAGCATGATTAGCCGTGTTGAATTCAACAAGTTTGTTGATGACAAACCCTCTATGTTTAGCGACGACATCATTACTCAGGTGAAAACTGAAGGCAGCAATGACGCTCTACTCTCGGAAAAGGGCAATCCTGAATTATTCTCTAAAGCTGACGGTGAAATGATATCAGAGAAGAATAAGGAGCTTCGCACCGAGATGTCAGCTACAGCCGACAATAAGTTTACTGAAATCGATGTAGACAGCGACGGTAAGCTTACAGCCGAGGAGTTAAAGGTTGCACATGTCGAAGGTGACTTTGAGATGATGGATGAAAATGGCGATTCTTACGTTACCCGTATGGAATATCGTGCATACTTCGAAGGTATTGAGTCTGAATAGACGCTCACCACTCGTAAAGTAAACATTTTTAAGAAGCCTCCTTCGTCGGAGGCTTTTTTGTTTCATTAAAGTCGAGACAAATTTATTTAGACATCAAATACATTGTCACTTTTAGTTATTACTCTCCTTTCAGCGTGTACGACGAGTCACACAAATTCATCGTTGAATAACGCCATATACGACTAACATCTTGTCGACAAAACCCGTTTGCAACAATATTGTTAATAAAGATTGAATTATTTGTTTTATTCGTTGCGTATTCAGCATTTATTGCAATTGTTGCCATTGGTTATTCGGTACCAAAACCCGAAACAGCCAACTCTATTATTTATATATAAATCAGATGCGTACGCGCATGGAGGCAAGATATGATGGAATCAAAATTTACACCAAACTCACTACTCCCTCTTCAGAAAAGTGAGTTTACTGGCTCTGATGACGCTGAACTGACGTCGCTCACAATCGGTCAGCATTTCAAAAATGTTGTCGACAATTATGGCGATAACCCTGCGATCATTGTAAAACATCAAAACGTTAGCTGGACCTATCAGCAGTATTGGTATGAAGTAGAGCGTGTTGCTTGCGGCTTAATTGTAAACGGTGTAGAACCTGGAGACCGTGTGGGTATATGGTCTCCGAACAATATCGAATGGTCGATCGTACAGATGGCCACTGCGCGGATCGGGGCGATCATGGTATGCCTGAACCCTGCTTATCGTCCTGATGAATTAGCGTTTGCCATTAATAACGTTGCCGTAAAATACTTAGTCATGGCGCAGTCATTCAAGCAGTCAAATTACGTCGCCATGTTGAAAGAGCTTGCGCCAGAAATAGACAGCCAAGATAAGAACACGCCAAAGCGCCCACTAACGCTTGCTAAGTTACCTTCTCTTAAGCATGTATACACAATTGGCGATAAGCCTGTAGAAGGATTGCAGGCTTTTGCTGCATTGCAAATAGAACCAACGGCAGCGCTTCAATCTCAGTTGGAGGCCATTGAATCGAACCTTAGCGCGGATGATAACATCAATATCCAGTTTACCTCCGGCACCACGGGAAATCCGAAAGGCGCTACGTTAACGCACCGAAACATTCTAAATAACGGGTTGTTAGTATCACAAGCAATGAGGTTCACACACAAAGACAAACTTTGTATTCCCGTACCGCTTTATCACTGCTTTGGAATGGTATTGGGCAACCTAGTTTGCTTAGCATCGGGTGCATGCGCAGTATTCCCCGGGGAGTCATTCGACCCTGAGACAACACTCCGTACAGTAGAAGAAGAAAAGTGCACGGGATTACATGGTGTACCAACCATGTTTATTGCCGAGCTCGAACTATCCAACTTCAAGAGCTTTGATCTATCAACACTAAGAACCGGCGTTATGGCAGGTAGTACCTGTCCAGAAGAGCTAATGCGAAAGGTTCATAGTGAATTTCATATGACCGAAGTCGTCATAGGTTATGGTCAGACAGAGTGTAGCCCTATCAATCATATTACTGACATTGACTCGCCATTTGAAAAGCAGGTCAAAACAGTAGGACGCGCTATGCCCCATACAGAAGTGAAGATCATAGATCCCCAAGGCAATACGGTGCCTATTGGAGAACCTGGCGAAATCTGCGCGAGAGGCTACTGTGTAATGAAAGGTTATTGGGGTGATGAGGTTAAGACGAAAGCCACCATAGACGATGAAGGTTGGCTCCATTCTGGTGATCTCGGAGAAATGGATGAAGAAGGCTACGTCACAATAGTTGGTAGAATAAAGGACATGATTATTCGCGGTGGCGAAAACATTTATCCAAGAGAAATTGAAGAAGTCCTATATCAACATCAGGACGTGTCAGACGCCGCTGTCTTTGGTATTCCTGACAACAAATATGGCGAGCAAGTCTGCCTATGGATTAAGGCAAAGGAAAATCGACATATAGACGAAGATCAGATACGCGACTTCCTGAAGTCTAAGCTTGCTTACTTTAAAGTACCCAAATACATCAGCATAGTGAAAGAGTATCCCATGACAGTAACAGGGAAGCTTCAGAAGTTTAAAATGCGCGAGTACATGATAGAAACACTGAAAAAGCAAGCCCCACAAACCGAAGCATAACCCTTATAAAGATAATGGGGTCAGAGTCGTGACTCTGACCCCAGTATTTTTCTTTCTTCCAGAC